>JANNNN010000591.1:0-1677 GCA_031398555.1 Planctomycetia bacterium
ATGGTCTGATCTATTCGGAGTCGCATGATGAAGTTGGGAATACTGACGATCGTATCGCACGAAGAGGTCGAGATGGGAAGGGTTGGGAAATGTGCCAGATTGCGGCAGCGGGTACATTGCTCGCACGTGGCGTGCCGATGATATTCATGGGCCAGGAAGCTGGTGAGTCGTTGCAATTCGGTCAAGACGACGACAAACTCCGCGCGTACAACCCGGGTACGGGACACACGTGGTGGGACGACAGATTGGACCTACAAGCGTACGAGACCAATGCTGGACACAAGAAAGTCCGTGAATGGTATCGCAAAATCTTGGAGATTCGCAAAGCGGACATGCAGGCCCTGGCAAACTCGTCCATCGAAATCAAGCATATTCATGACGACAATGGTGTGGCGGCGTTTACCCGTGGCAACGGTCAATACTTGGTAGTTATGAATTTCAAGCAGAACAGTTGGGAAAGCTACGATGTTGGCGTTTCGGGAAGATACAGAGAAATTGCAAACACAAGTTGGCCTGCGTTCAATTTAGGAGGATATACCGAACGAACTCGCCAAGGCGATCATGCTCGCGACATCACTAACGTTCCCATCCCTGCTTACGGTGCAGTAATCTTGAAGCGCGAGTGATACCATCCCGGTGCGTGGAATCGACTTCCTGGTCTTAGTAGGGGCTATTGCCGGTCATTTTGCCATTGAAGCGGCGATTTGCTTTTGGAAATCGTCGAACAAGTATTGGCTATCGTGCGGACCGGCGGATGCTTCGGGGTGATACTGGACACTGAACGCGCTCGCCTCTCGATGGCTAACTCCGGCGATGGTGTCATCGTTAAGATTGCGATGAGTGATTCGGAGTGAGCGCGGGAGGGAAGCTTCGTCGACAGCAAAGCCGTGATTTTGGCAAGTGATTTCGATGCGACCGCTATCTGTATTCAACACCGGCTGATTTGCCCCACGATGTCCGAACTTCATTTTGAACGTCTTTGCACCGCATGCCAGACTCAGCAATTGATGACCGAGACAAATGCCAAATATCGGGCGTTTGCCGACCAGTGCGCGGATAGTGCCAATAGCATAGGTCAGCGGTTCTGGGTCACCTGGTCCATTGGAGAGAAAAATTGCATCGGGTTTTTGATTCATTACTTCAGCGGCGGTGGCGGTGCCGGGCAGAATGGTGACTCGGTTTCCGCGATCAAACAGGTGGCGTGCAATATTCCACTTCATGCCGAAATCGAGGCAAACAACGTGCGGTTTCGACTGGCTTTCTTGGGCACTGCCGGAACGATTGGCTTCGACGCGGTACAGGGCTTCGTTCCACTGGCGGGCGCGCTCGGGGATTACTTCGCGGACCAAATCGCGGCCAACCAAACTTGGACAATTTTGAGCTTTTTTAACTAACGAAGCAGGATCCAGATCGGCCGAAGAGATGACCCCCTTGAGCGCTCCCTGGTCGCGAATCCGGCGGACTAGAGCGCGTGTATCGATTCCGGCTAGGGCAACAATGTTGTGGCGTTGCAAATAGTCGGTAAGGCCTCCGTTGGATCGATAGTTGCTATGCAAACGGCTTTCGGCGCGAACGATAAAGCCCGCCACATGGGGCCGATCGCTTTCGACATCGACCTCATTGACCCCATAGTTACCAATTTCGGTCTAAGTCATCGTGACAATTTGCCCGGGCAGG
>JANNNN010000625.1:0-2571 GCA_031398555.1 Planctomycetia bacterium
CGAAATCAGCTACGATGCTGTAATTCGAAAAAGTGCGATTCCTAACTCCAAAACGAAACTCAGATTTGTGACAACTGAAAAGCTACCACTGGCTGGCCAAAGCGTGCTGGTATTTACGGGCGATATGTACGAGGACTTGGAACTGTGGTATCCAAAGTTGAGGCTGATCGAGGCGGGCGCGAAAGTAGTTGTGGCTGGCGATGATGCAGGCACGACTTATGCGGGCAAAAACGGCTACCCCTGCGTGTCGGATGCAAAAATCGCTGATATGCAGTCAGCCGATTTTGATGCGATCGTTGTTCCAGGTGGCTTCATGCCGGATAAATTGCGGCGCGATCCAAAGGTGCTCCAACTTGTCCGCGAGTTTTTCGAAGCTGGCAAGCCGGTCGCAGCGATTTGTCATGGCGGATGGATTCCTATTTCGGCTGGAATTTATCGCGGAGTGCGAGTTACGGGGTCGCCCGGTATCAAGGATGACTTGGTCAACGCGGGAGCGATCTTTGAAAATGCGGCAGTCGTTGTGGATCGCAATTCTGTCAGCAGCCGCAAACCGGACGATCTTCCAGACTTTTGTCGTGAACTGATTCGGTTGATGGTTGATTGCAAAGCGAGTTATCGGGCATGATTCTGCTGGTCGACAACTATGACAGCTTTGTTTACAACCTCAAGCGATACTTGGTCCGTTTGGGGCAGCAAGTGGTTGTGGCTCGCAATGATGAACTGGACCTGAAAGACGATCTCGTTGCGAAGTACAAAGCGATTGTGATATCGCCGGGTCCGCAAAGCCCCGATCAGGCAGGAGCCTGCCTCGAGCTGGTTCGCCGATTTTACGAACGCATACCGATGCTGGGAGTTTGCTTGGGACATCAAGCGATTTGGCAAGCGCTCGGCGGTCGAATCATTCGAGCCAAGACCCCAATTCATGGTCGGTCGTCAACGATCCATTTCAAACCTTCAGCAATGTTCGCTGGAGTTGAAAATCCGTTTGTGGCGGCGCGATACCATTCGTTGGTCGCCGATCCGACCACGCATCCACTCGGCCTGACGGTTACTGCCTGGTCCGAGGGTCAGGAAATTATGGCTTTCCAGCACGAGCGTTTTCAATTGTTCGGGATGCAGTTTCATCCCGAATCGATTTTGACGCTCGCTGGGTATCAACTGTTGCGAAATTTCTTGATTGCGGCGGGGATTGAGGGGGCGGAAGGCGTTTTGCCGCCAAACGATTTTTTGGGCATTGCTCAACCTATCATCAAGAATGATGCTTCGTCGAGTGGCACAGATTCCGATCCGTTCGCGGTCTTCCCAGGTATCGAGTGGCGTTAATGGCGTGGTGCTGACGACTGATTAAATGCTGATGCTGGTAGCATCAGCCACGAGAAGATGCAGGGCGTATTCGCTCTAAAGTGAGCAAATGCACACTTGTTTTGTGTGCGGCCGCTGGAAAATTCCTAATCGCTAGCTGTGCGGGCAGTCGGAGAATTGTGCGACTGTGCGGTTATGTGCCGCAGATCTGGCCTGATTCTGTTTCCCGTCGGAAATATCGAGATTCGTAGAGCGTATTGGCACTCTGTTTGATATAAGAAGGACTTTACAATTTGCCCATGGACTGGCGATTGCCCTTCGAACCTTCTTACAACGATAGCAAGTGATGACGACTGCTGAGCTCGACCCGGCCAAAAAGCATGGCACTTATGATCAAACTAACTCTGAACCAGTTGTAATAGAAAATTTTTCTTACGACGATCGTATTGTCAGGATGTTCTGTACCGCGACGATTGTGTGGGCACTAGTCGCCACACTCGCTGGTTTACTGGTGGCAGTGCTGTTGGTGCTACCTTCGTTGACGGCAGGCCTTCCGTGGTTCTCCTTCGCTCGGCTCAGGCCGCTTCATACGAATGCGGCCATATTCGCATTTGCGGGTAATGCAGTCTTCGCAGCCATTTATTACAGCACGCAGCGCTTGTGCAAAGCGAGGATGTGGAGCGATACGCTCAGCCATATGCATTTTTGGGGATGGCAAGCGATCATTGTTGCCGCTGCCATAACCCTGCCGCTGGGGATTACGCAAAGCAAAGAATACGCTGAACTCGAATGGCCGATCGACATCGCAATTGCAGTCGTATGGTTGGTGATTTTCGGGGGCAACTTTCTGATGACGCTAGTCCACCGTCGCGAGCGTCACATGTACGTCGCATTGTGGTTTTATATCGCCACGATTGTCACCGTTGCGCTGTTGCATGTATTTAACAACCTGGTGGTGCCAACATCTTGGTTTCATAGCTACTCGATCTACGCGGGTGTGCAAGATGCGTTCATGCAGTGGTGGTATGGGCATAACGCGGTAGCGTTCTTCTTGACGACACCATTTCTTGGCATGATGTATTACTTCCTGCCTAAAGCGGCCGAGCGACCGGTTTTCAGTTACAAACTCAGCATCATTCACTTCTGGTCTTTGGTGTTTATTTACATCTGGGCTGGCCCTCACCATTTGCATTACACTTCGTTGCCTGAATGGGCTAGCACGCTCGGGATGCTCTTTAGTTTGATGTTATGGATGCCAAGCTGGGGTGG
>JANNNN010000630.1:0-11925 GCA_031398555.1 Planctomycetia bacterium
CGACATGGACGTCAACATCACCAAGGAGAAGAAGCTCACCAATGTGCGCGCCTCCTCCTCGGACAACTTCGAGAAGATCGTGCCGCCGCGCAAGCTGAGCCTCGAGCAGTCGCTCGAGTTCTGCCGTGACTTTGGGACTCATCGAATGTAAAGTAGTGGACGGTTGCGAACGGCCACTATTACTTGGCAGTATCTGATACGGGGCGGACGCCGCGGGTCGCGAAACCGACGAATGTACGCCGCCTCCCCAAGGAAACGTTAGCGGATGGTCTGCGGAAACTACTTCGGAAAGCGTGCAGCAGAGGCCCCAAACGCCCCAAGCCACCAATCGGCGCACAAAACACATCATTTTAAATAGCCCGAAAACCTACCCCTAAAAGCCGACGAGTGCCCGCCGAACATTGCGGCAGACGACGGCTACATATCTCAATCCTAGGTTACACCGGGCGTCTGGGGGCTCGAAAACCAGTTCATAGGTGAAGTAAATGCCGAATGCGCAAGCAATATAAATGCTAGGCGTGACGGAAAAGCGGATCATAACGCTGGACTCGGCCACAGCGATCTGCCACAATGGAGAAGTTCTTTTCTGCACTACACTCTAGTCTTCTCGGAAATGTAAGGGGAATTAGCATGCGACGTTTACGGCCCGGTTTTACGCTGGTTGAGTTACTGGTGGTGATTGCCATCATCGGTATTCTAGTTGGGCTTTTGTTGCCCGCAGTGCAAGCCGCGCGTGAAGCCGCGCGACGCACGCAATGTACGAACAATGTAAAGAACTTAGCACTCGCTACAGTGAACTTCGAGACCACGAAAAAGCAGTATCCAGGTTATCAATCCCAGTTTGGTATCTCAGGTACAGGCGCTTCCACAACATTCAAAGTGGGCACCTGGGTCGTCGCCTTGCTCCCCTACCTTGAACAGATTCCCTTGAAGGACGAATGGGATGATCCGGCTCAGCAAGCAAATTGGAGTTCTGCAACGAATGTAGCTTTCTATCCAAATATCGGCGTGCTTAAGTGCCCAAGTGACATAACGAGCGATGCTACCGCAGAAAACAGCTACCTCGCTAACTGTGGGTTCTATGTGTCGGATTCACTTGTCACCAGCGCCATGCTTGGGCAGCTTGGCAATTACAGTGCCGACCCCTCTGCAAACATCGCACGTTCAACGCGTCAAGCGAACGGAGTTTTTACCAACAAAGTTGTAGGCTCCATGGGTTATAGTGGTGCCAAGACCAGCTTTGATGGGATGCGTGACGGCACTTCGGCAACTATCGTTTTTTCGGAAAGCTTGCAAGCCGATTCATGGCAATTTTACAACACTTCAAACGATTTAACACGGGCACATGTTGGCATGGTTTGGCTATACCGAATGGAAACGCCAACCATTATATCGCCTCGCACCGTAGCGCCAGCACAACTTGCAACACCAAACAAAGTTAACGGAGATAAGCTTGCTTCGCAAGTTGGTAATTTTGAGTACGCTAGACCCTCCTCCAACCATTCGAGTGTCGTAGTCGCAGCCATGCTGGACGGTTCAACCAAGAGCATTAGTGATGAGATTACCTACACGGTTTATCAAGCGCTGATGAGTCCCCAAACAAAGCAAAGTGACGTACCTAATCCAACACAACTTCTTAAGGAAGATGACTACCAGCTTTAATTGGTGTTTCATAGTTGCAGAAATAATAAAGACCCAGCGGAAACGCTGGGTCTTTTTGTTGGTTTTAGTAGCTTAGGCTTCTAGCCTGAGTAAGCAGGAATCCTTGTCAATGAACTCCACTACGGGAGCATGTTGGCGAACTCAAGCAAGCGCTTCATGAACTGCCTACGTGAGCTGGAAGCCTCGGGGCCATTGTCCAAATCGATCATGAGCTTTCTAACGTTCGGATAAATTTGCGTACGGTGTGATGGGCGGATTGAGCTTCCGGCGGAACGGGAGGGCGACCAAGCCGTTCTGCGAGTCCGAGACAACGGCATTGGACTCTCGTCGAATATGTCAGTTGGCCGCAGAGATATTTTGCATCGGGAGAACGAGGCTCCTGCCGAGCACATCTCGCTAGCAAGTTCGACGCAACTGTACCTGATGACATCCTCTAGTTCTACAAGGAAGCCTGCGCGACCAGTTCACGTTTACAATTGCATTAAAGTCTGTTTTGTGCGCCAGGAGGGGCTCGGCAGGAGCCTCGTGCGCCTCGTGCTCCCATTATCAATGAGGACCAGCGCTGAAAACGAAGCTAAGTCAGAGTATTGCTATTAAGTCAGCAGTCGCCGCTGGCTACCGGTTAAACAATTCACTGTAAAGACCCTGCTAACCGTGGGGCGCATCTGCCGGATGCGACCGTCTGAGTGCCTCAGCACAGTCAGCGAAAAACCTGTTACCATTTGCGTTTTAAATTTGCGCAGTCCCATGCGGCCCGCAGTGCGTCGCAGAATAAAAATACACAATGAAAATTACCGCCATCGAGACTCATGTTTGCAATGCCCGCATGCGGAATTGGGTTTTCGTAAAAGTGATAACAGACCAGCCTGGTTTATGGGGTTGGGGCGAAGCGACTTTGGAGTGGCATACGCGAGCGGTCATTGGCGCCGTTGAGGATCTTCAAACACTGCTGATCGGCGAAGATCCGCGACGCATCGAACACCTGTGGCAGATGATGTACCGCCAACATTTTTGGCATGGTAACGGCATCGTCCGAGGCACTGCGATCAGCGGCATCGATATCGCACTGTGGGATATTTTAGGTAAGTCGCTTGGGGTTCCAATCCATCAGCTGTGGGGTGGCCCCGTTCGTGATTCGATCCGATTGTATTGTCACTTGGGTGGCGGCAGGATGGAAGACTTTTACGAGACGGATGTCACTGACGCAAAACGCTTTGGCGATTTGGCGCTGCAAGCTGTGGAAGATGGCTTTACAGCTTTCAAGTCGATGGCAGTACCGTCGACCATGCCGATCGAAGGCAGCGCTCCGATTCGCTACGCCGAGCAATGTGTGAAAGCCATGCGCGATGCAGTTGGCCCCAATATCGACATCATGGTCGACTGCCACGCTCGACCTTCGCCGCGTATGGGAATACAATTTGCCAAGGCCCTCGAACCGTATGATCTGTACTTTTTCGAAGAACCCTGCTGGCCCGAGTCGGTCGAAGATATCGCTCTGGTGCAACGCTCTGTTAAGACTCCTATTGCAACCGGCGAACGACTGGTAACGCAACATGCGTTCCGAGAACTGCTCGAACGCCGCGCTTGTTCGGTTCTCCAGCCAGATATCACGCACTGCGGCGGGCTTTCGGAGGCTCGCCGTATCGCTGCGATGGCGGAAGCCTATCGCGTTGCCCTGGCGCCGCATAATCCTCAGGGCCCAGTCAGTACCGCTGCGTCGCTGGAGTTCGGCTTTGCAACGCCCAGTTATATCATCTGCGAAAGCGTCCATAACGATGTTTCGTGGAGAAGCGATGTTGTGTCCGAAGGGTTCACGGTTGAGCCCAAAGGTCGGATCGTAAAACCCAATACGCGTCCGGGGCTAGGCATCGAAATCAACGAAGCTGAATTGAAAAAACATCCCTTTGAACAAGAGCTCCTTCAGCGAGTCTTTTACCGTGATGGCAGCGTAGGAGATTGGTAAAACAAAATGGCGCACACATTACTAACTGGCGTTTTGCCGATCGTTCAGACGCCCTTTGATGATCAGCTGCAGATCGATTGGGAAACGCTAAAGCGTGAAGTCGATTGGGCTTTTGCTGCAGGTATCAACGGTTTTGGTACGGGAATGGTTTCGGAGGTGCGAACACAGTCGAAGCAGGAACGCAGTCAATACGCTCGAAAGATCGTCGAATTCGCTAACGCTCGCGGGCCGGTGTTCATGTCGGTAACCGCCGAGAATCAATCGGAATCTCTGCGACTGGCGAGCGATGCGGAAGACGCCGGTTGCAATGCGATCATGGCAGCCCCACCCTTGAATGAAACCCTGGATGCGGACGGGCTGTATTCGTACTTCGCTAACTTAGCTGATTCAGTCGATGTACCGATCATTGTGCAGGATGCTTCCGGCTATCTTGGAGCAGCAATACCTCATAGCGTTTATCTGCGGTTGCTCGATAAGTTTGACACGCAAAAAATCGTCTTCAAGCCCGAGGCGCCGCCGAATGGACCTTGCATCTCGGCACTTCGTGACGCCACCCACGGCCAAGCAAGAATTTTTGAGGGCTCAGGTGGAGTCTACTTGATCGACAGTATGCGCCGCGGTGTCGAAGGGACAATGCCCGGCATGGAATTGGTCGACGCCATGGTTGCGATTTGGCGAGCTATGAAGCGCGGTGACGATGAGACCGCTTATCGCATTCATCTTCCGTTGTGTTCGATTGTTGCCTTGCAAATGCAAGCTGGTTTGGACGGATTCTTGGCCATCGAAAAATACGTACTGCATCGGCGTGGGCTGTTCCCGAACCAAAATCGCCGCGAACCAATTCGCTGGCGGATCGACCCAGAAACTGCGCAAGAAGTGGATCGCTTGTTTGATCGTTTGATGGCTGAGGTCAAAACAGCGACTCCAGCTCCGAAGCTTGACTAACCCTCCTCTGTCGACTTATTGGATATACAGGAATTGGTTTCATTCATAACTGCTTTCCTTCGGCAACTCTTGTTTGCAGATGATTGCGTGAGACTGAACAAATTGTGCATTGTTAACTACTTCGTTTACACTGGCGAGCCAATGGCACACGGAGTTAGAGCGGGAGTACAAAATCCGGTTTCTCACGACACCAGCCACAAAAGAACATTGCGCCGGAAAACACTGCGCCGGAAGAAGATAAGCCAATGAAGTACTATGTGCTATTCATGCTGTGCCTGGCGGCCATCATTGCCTATGTGCAGCGGCTTGCATTCTCGGTATGCGAGGCACATATTCGTTTGGACCTCGATCTGGACAAGCCGCAAATCGGTCAAATCATGGCGGCTTGGCAGCTCGGCTACGCCCTGATGCAGCTGCCCAGTGGCTGGTTCGCAGATCGAATAGGCAGCCGTCGTTCGCTGGCGCTGTTTATTGTGGCTTGGTCGGGGTTGCTAGGAGTGGCAGCGTGGTGCACAGATTACAAGTCACTGATTGTGATTTGGGGCATGATGGGGATGGCTCAAGCCGGTGTGTTCCCATGTAGTACAAAACTGATCGGCGAAAGATTTGGCGCGACATTTCGTGCGACGGCTTCTGGATTTTTGGCGAGTTCCATGGCACTTGGAATCGCTCTCGCGCCCTTGCTGACTACACAGTTGCTCAGTGCCGAGGTGCCGTGGCAGACGATCTTTGGATGGTACGTCGTGCCGGGGTGGATTTGGGCAAGCGTGTTCCTGTTTTCTATTTCCAACAAACATTCGGTTGAGGTTCAACAAGTACACACAAGTGAAAACCCGGTTGCATTGTCGAGGATCCGTTGGATCGATTTTTTGTCGAGTGTCCCGATGTGGCTTTTGTGTGCGCAGCAATTCTTTCGCGCTGCAGCGATGATGTTTTTTCAAAACTGGTTTCCAACGTTTCTGCGCGAGACTCGTGGCGTCGATCTAGCGGCCTCAGGCAAGCTGGCGTTTGTTGTCGGCATAGGCGCATTGCTCGGTGGCATGTCAGGCGGAATTTTTTCAGACTGGCTGCTTGCAAGGACCGGTAATCGAAGGCTTGCGCGGCAAGGAATCGCATTAGCGGGAATGCTCTCCTGCGCTTGCCTGATCGGAGTGTCGTATTTCATTTCGAACACGAACATTGCCATTGCATGCGTGAGTTTGGGTGCCTTTCTTGCGACATTCGGCGGCGTCAGTGGCTATACCATGGCAATCGAGTTCGGTGGCAAACACGTGGCTACGACCTTTAGCCTCATGAACATGTGTGGGAACATCGGCGCAGCGATTTTCCCCTTGTTAGCTGGTTACATTTCTGAAGGTTCAATGGGTTGGACCGGTGTTCTGTTTCTTTCTGTTATTATCCTGGTGATTGACGCCGGATGTTGGGCATTGCTCAATCCAACTTACACAATATCTGGAGAGAGCCTAAACGCGGAGCCCGTAGCCTAGGCTTCCAGCCTGGGAAAAGCTTCGATTCCCAGTCTGGACGATCAGTCTCAAAGGAACCACTTTCATGAAAACTCTTAACCCTCCCCAAAGTCGCTGCAAAGCCGCCGCAGCACAAATCGACATCACGCCACCGCTTGGAATCTACCATCGAATGTGGGGCGCAGCCAAACATGATCAAGCCACTTCGGTGCACCGTCCGTTACATGGAACCATGCTGTGGATTGCTCCCCGCAATGATGACCGGTCGCAATCGTCAGTTGTTATCGCTCTCGATCACTGTATCCTGGACGCGGAAGATCTCGCGTTGATCCAAACTTCTGTGGCCACATCGCTCCACATTGCCGCTGAGCAAGTGATCGTGTGCCTCAGTCATACTCACGCAGCCGGCTTGATGTCACGGACACGAAGTAGCATGCCGGGTGGCACTATGATCGGTCCCTACTTGGACGGCTTGGCTCGCCAACTAGGTGAGCTTGCACTCACACTCCGCGAGCGACTCGTCGATGCGACGATCGTTTATGGGTCTGGCCGCTGCGATCTTGCGGCTGAACGAGATTACTGGGACGTCGACCAAGGAAGGTATGTCTGCGGGTTCAATCCCACAGGCGTCGCAGACGATCAACTGGTAGTTGGCCGAGTCACTGACGAATCGGGAGCTTGCCTTGCCACCATCGTCAACTATGCATGTCATCCGACTACCCTAGCATGGGACAATCAAGCGATCAGTCCTGATTATGTAGGGGCAATGCGTGAGGTGATTGAAGCGTATACAAAAGCTCCGTGTTTGTTTTTGCAAGGAGCGTCAGGAGACCTCGGTCCCCGCGAAGGTTTTGTAGGCGACACTGAAGTTGCCGATCGAAATGGTCGCAAACTTGGGTTCGCGGCTCTCGCAACTTTAGAGTCTCTGCCTCCATCCGGCGCGACCTTTGACTACGCTGGCGCGGTGGTTTCCGGTACTCAAATCGGTACCTGGAAATACAACGCCTGTAGCCAAGAATGCTTACAACGCTCGGAAGCATGGGATCGAGACACAGTAGTCGCGCACTTGCCTTACCGCCATGATATGCCGAGTCTTGAAGAGACCCGCGAGCAACTGCAGCAATGGAACGAACGAGAACGGGCTGCTTCGGAAGCGGGCGACGATCAGCAGCGGGCTTACTGCCGAGCGATGGCTGAGCAGATGGAGCGGCAAGTCTGGCGACAAGCTTCACTGCCACAAGGAAAATGTTTTCCGCTGAGCATGCAGATGCTTCACTGGGGCACAGCTCGTTGGCTGTTCGTTCCCGGTGAACACTATCAGGTGTTACAGACCACGCTGCGAAAGAGATTTCCAGGTGAAGTCTGGATTATCGCGACGATCTGCAATGGCTGGCAACCTGGTTATGTGCCACCGGCTCGCAAGTACGGATACGGCATTTATCAAGAGCAGATCGCCATCGTCGCCGCAGGCAGCGCAGAACTTGTAGTTGAAACTGTCAACCGCGCTGTCACGAGCTAGATCGATTCATTGCATTCGCGTCGCTGGTTTCTTAGGAAACCGGGCGAACCTGATCCTCCTGACAAAATGATTCCATGACTTAATGGCGCAGAATGATGCACGGGTCCCTTTCCATGTTGCTCCTGGGTGAACGTTAGCCCAAGCGATTGGTAGAACGAGACAGTCAGCGAGACGTTGGTTTTGACTTAGTGTTCATAGTTATAGATCGTTTTCGACTGTAACGTTCAAAATCATTCGGCTCCCCAGTTCATCGCCGAACATTCTGCGTAAAGCATCCGCCAACAGGTCATAGTCCGATTGCCGTGGAACCGATCCGATTGGATAAGACCATCCGTTGGATGCATGTTCAACCGTAAGATCTTGGAAAGAATCAGGATGCTGCGCGAGGAATACCTCGATGCGATGCTGCTGCTGAACGGACGAATTGTGGTAGATTTGCGTATTACCAATTACAGCCCCAATTAAGAACGCAATGGGAACTGCAACCAATGCGAATAAACAAACGATCGCGGGAATCCAGAAACGTAGCGGTCGAGGAGATACGTCATGGACGGTGCTCGGCGGGTCGAAAGGCTTTGCTGCTCTCGTTTTCATCTTGGTCGCCTAGCAAGATTTTTAATTTGTTATCGCATTGAGCGTTTGAGGTTGTTGGGTTAATTATCTCGGCGCAATCATATACTTGAGCAAGGCGGATAACTCAGCGTCTCCAAGCACTTCAGCAAAATTCTCAGGCATCAGCGATTTGGACGAATCACGCCGCCGCTCAACAGCGTCAGCTGCAATCGCGGTGACCTTGCCATCTTGACCGACAACTTGCAAACTGCCATCAGGTTGCTCGCGCACTAGGCCACTGACGACTCGATCTCCCTCGAGCAGCAACGTTGACATGCGGAACGCAGTATCCACATTGCGACTAGGATCCAGGATATCCTCTCCCAATCGTTCAACGCCCCGTTTGCCAACGCCATCTAGCTGCGGACCGACCAGCGTGCCCTTACCGGCTAACTGGTGACAAATGGCGCAGCTCTTCTCAAACAACAATTTACCTTGATCGACCGATGCTTCCGGTAGATTCAACTTTGCGAGCCGTCCAGCAATTGCAGCTGTGTTCTGATCGGGCAGATCTGATGCTTGTTGCATCAAGTTCTTCAGCCGTTCACGCACTTCGTGAGTACATCCCTCAGGCAGAATGGTTTCTCGTCCGCGCAACGCAGTGAGACTCAACTTGCCTTGATCAACCAGTTGCACCAGAGTTGAACAACCCGGTGCCGACCGAAGCAATCGCGTCGCGAAGGCCGTTTGCTGACGCGTGGTTACTGCGAGACTTAACTGCTGAGCCAACTGTTTCGCGGCAGCATCGCGAGTTGGCTGGTCGCTAGCAAGTAGATCATTGTTCACGAGCGCCGCTTGATTGATTTCAATCGCCTGCTCAACCAGAGTTTGTGCAAGCGGTTGCTGCTCGGCTTCGGCTAGTGCAGAAATTAATTGGGCTCGCATGCGTGGGCTAAGAGCCGTAGAGACAAGCAGTGTTTCGAATTGTTGGGTTACTCCAGCCGCGATTCGGCGACGCAATAGCGGAGTGACTGCAGCAAAAACTTCGCCAGCGTTGGAAGGATTAAGACCGCTGACCGAAAAACGCCCTACCGCCAACCATGCGTACGCGCTGCCTTTGTCGCCATCTACGACTTCCACGCGTACTGGGCGACCTGAGTGTACTTTCGCCGACCATTTCACTAGTGTCGCAATATCGTTCCTAGGTGGGAAAGCGGTCTGCAGGGTGGTGCCCAACTCGGCATCAACCAATCGCACGAAATTCTTTTTGAGGTCTTCCTCCGATGGGTTGCCATTGTGACCGCACATCCAAAAATCAAATTCTGCAGGACAGGTGAAAGTGCTACTTGAAAGCGTCCCCATATAAGCTTCGCCACGAGTGAGGCTTGATAACACAGTGACTGATTTGCCATCACTGCATTTGCGAGTCTCGCCAGTCCATTCTGAACCGCTTGCATCGCGCCAATCGACCATCGACTGCTGATTTGCAATCGCAGCTTCAACTTTGGTTCGCAATCGCTGTGCGACTTCGACGGCGAAAGTTTTTATTGGTTGGGGAAAGTTTGCATTTTGGGCTGCCAAGGCGACACAGATCGACTCGAGCGACTTCGCAAGCGCGATTGTGTTGTCGCCATTGATTTTTTTGACCAAGCGAATGGTTGCTTCGGTCATGGCAGGGGTTATATGCTTTGCCGCTCCAGAAATGGCCGCTTGAACCAATTCAGGGTCTGCGTCCGCATGCTGGTCGACGTAACGCAGCAGAGCCTCTGACGCCAAACTGCTCTCTAGGCTCGGTAAGATACTCGCTAGCTCAATGGCCAATGGATCATCGATGGCTAAGGTCATGCGCGTTGCAGGTATTATTTCATTTCTGAATTTCCAAGACGCTACCACCGTGGTCAGTTCCTCCGCATCGCGCATCAAGCTTCTTACTGCGATTCGTGCGGCTTGACGCATCGTTGGATCTTTAGAAGCATTTAATTTTGCGAAGGTCAAAAGTGCTCGCACGTTTCCAGAGTTCCCGCAGCGTCCTAAAGCCTCGATCGCAGCCAATCTAACTTGAGGTTCGGGACTATCAGCCGCTTTTAGTATCGCATTGGTTAGGGCTGTTGCATCGGCATGGATCGGTTGCGAAGCCGCGCGGAGCGCATCGACTTGCAATCGCGGCGTTCCGCTAGCCAGCACCTTTTCAATATCAACATCTCGCAACTCGTTGCGACTCCACAGAATTGCCAAACATGAAAGTCGCTCGAGTTCCGGCGTCTTGCCTGCAAACATCATTTGTCTCGCAGCTTCAATCTTGTTAGCAGAAAGCCTTGTTTGCCGCGCGCGCTCGACCGCCAATTCTCGCCGCGTTAGATTCGCACTCCCCAGTTCGGCCAAATCCAATGGACTAAGCCTAGCCGCGTCAAAAACCTGTTTTCGATATTCAGTCAGACTTTGAAGTGGCTTGAATTCTTTACCGCGATAGCTGATCCGCCAAATTCGACCACTTTCTCGATCTCGTCCAGGATGTTCAAGCGGCACTTCGTAGTGACCAATGATCTTGTTGTAAAAGTCGGCGACATACATCGCGCCGTCTGGTCCCAACTGGATGTCGACAGGTCGGAACCACGGATCGTCACTGGTCATAAAGTCGGGCAGCTCTCGGGCTGTCACCGTTGCACCGCTTCGTTCGATGGCGTTACAGTTAATGCGGCTTGTCATCACATTGCCACTGTAGAATCGTTTTTGAAAAGCTTTTGGAAACTGTTCGGCTTGATAGTAAATCAATCCGCAGATCGCTGTACTGCCATGCAAGTGATCCATCATCGAATGGGCCAAGCCAAGACCATCATGGGGTCGACCAAAACTAGGGTAGCATCCGCCTCGGAGCAGAGCTGTAATCGGTTTGCTGTGACAGTCAGCAGAATACAAATTACCCCAGTCGTCTGGCGCAAGGCCGAACGGATTGACTTGACCCATTGTCCACTGTTCGACTCGCGAACCATCGTCACGAAAACGAAGCGTGTTTCCGGAAATCAGTTTGACGTTCGATCCATCTTTCGCCGTTACGTTCGATTGATTGTTGAAGCCGTGACAAGCATAGATCCAGCCGTCTGGACCGCGACGCAAGCCGTTAATCATGCCGTGAGTATCGCGAGTCGTATCGAACGGTCCAAGTATCTTTATCCGCTCATCGGCTTTGTCGTCGCCGTCATTATCGCGCAGGAAGATGATGTCAGGAATGTTGAAGCAGATAACTCCACCCGCTGTTGGTAACAATCCCATTGGGATGTTCAATTTATCAGCAAACGTGGTTACCTTGTCCGCTCGCCCGTCGCCGTCGGTGTCTTCAAGGATCTTGATTGAATCGCGAGGTTCTGTGCCAGGTTTGGCTGGGTAGGGATATTCGATGGTATTCGTTATCCACAGTCGACCGCGAGTGTCCCACGCCATGTTCAGTGGTTTGGCAATCATGGGTTCCGAAGCAAACAATTGAGCTTCGAAACCGTCGGGTAAGTGAAAACCCGCTTTCTCGTCTTCGGGCGACTTTGCATCCGTTTCCCGGACACCCTGACCGTAAACTTCGGCAGCCGTTTTGGGTTCGGCTGCGCGCTCTTGGTCGGCCGATACAGAACTGAAGGGGAGCAGACTGAACAAAACAGCCAATGCAAATCGATCATTCATAACAAGTTTCGCAGGAGGGGTGCGGAAAGGATTTTGCCAAACGCTAATACGAGATACCCGCATTATAGCAGCGGACGTAGCTGGTTTCGTTAGGAACCGGTTGCGTAATGTTTGAGTCGATCATCCGCTGTCTCACGAAACCAGCTACC
>JANNNN010000638.1:0-8411 GCA_031398555.1 Planctomycetia bacterium
AGTTGCGAGTAAGGTCATTTTCCAATGGTGGCTCAATCCTTCGCAACATCGGTGATTTTAGAACGTTCGTCCTGAAAGCATTTGCCACTCTGAAGAATAAGTTGACCATCAATTGATAAACGAAGTTCTTGCGAAGAATACGCAGAAAACCCATATCCACAGCAGAACGCCGATCGCGATCGTTCCTAGAAATTCATCGCGATTCGGCGGGCGAATTAAAGTCTGATTACTCATTCCATCAACAGCCAAATTATGATGTAGGCAATAAAGCCAAGACCGAGAAACCAAAACGCCAAAAAGAACGCCAGGCGGACGAAAAACGAATCGAGCCCGTAGCGGTCAGCGATACCGCCACATACGCCGAGTAGCAATTTATCCGTTCGTGAGATCCGCATTTTCGCTTGCCTTTATTTCTGGTTCGACCGCTGGTTGCTTTGGTATGTATTTTGAGGATTTAGCCGTCAGACACAACGCGAATAGCAAACGCAGCACAGAGTCAGCAAGCAAACTAAAGCGGCGAGTAGTGAACCATTCAACGAGCTTATCCAAAGCAATTGACGCGTGTGCTTGCGCTGAAACGCTTTTCCATGTGCCGTCACCGTTCTTAGCCATTCCGTAACGGAACGCGTCAGCAACAACGTAGATCGCCGGCAATAGCGATCGGAATAAGGCGACAGCGGCAACTAATTTCATGGTTAAGCCTTACGAGTCGATGACCGGATAAACGAAATCGGAGAGAATTACTTTCCAATTCCTTGGACGCTTGGCTTCAAGGTTAGTCTTTATCACTGAAACTAGCTCGTTCAATGTTTCAGCGGTTGCAGCGTGAACCTCGCATTCTTCGTCGTGACATTCCTTAACTTCGTTCAATTGCTGACCTAGTGCTTGGAAGTTCCTTTGCCATTCGTCGCGAGAATCTATAAGTGATTTATTTCCTTCTGCCAATTCACTGACGCGAATCATTTCGTTTTCGTAGCCGGCGCGGAGCTGTTCGGCGTGCTTGGCCTTGAGAGATTCAATTTCAGTATCGCGTTTTTCTTTGGTGGTTCGGAAGAGATCCGCGTAGTAGCTTTCCAACCTTTGTAGATCCTTCGCGAATTCGTCGCTATCGTCTTTTCGATCCAGTCGAATCGCCATTAGATCCGAGCATGCTGCCCATAAAAGGCTACCGAGTGTCAGGCAGGCTAACGCGAGAATTACTGTCAGCGAAAAAAGAGCGACGTTCATTTGCAGGGTTCCAATCGATTGGTGTTCAAAACTAAGGATGTCAATAAAGTCAGTTCACTAGCTTCATCACCAGCCGACAACACCAATCGTTCGATCATGGCGCTCCCCTGTTTGGACGTCCGCGATTTGGTGCGGCGCGGTTAGGTAGGAAAGTGCGCGGCGCCAGAGTGGATCGCCGAAAGTTTTGTTCTCTCAACAGCGCTCGCTTCATTTGCCCAGCGTATGCGCGAACTTGCTGATTCGGAGAATGCTCGAGCCTGGAAATTGCCGACCAAGTGGAATTCGGTATCGTCGGCTGGCCCACTGGCGATAGTTGCCTGATCTTGAATCCCTTAGCAGTGGCCTTTCGTGGAATATGCTCGCCGGATACTTGGACAAGTCGATACTGATGCTGATGTTCGGCTATGGTTCCCCGAACGCGTAGATAGTCCCAAACTGCCCCACCCGCAGACGAATCAGCCAAGTGAGTGAATTCGCCATACTTCTTAACTGGCACATTGTAGTAAGCGTATGTTGCTCCGGCTGAATTCGATCGACTACCGTTTGGACCTTGACCGAGAAACGTAACGTAAAGAATCCCGGTTACGGAACCACTATGAGCCGCCGCTTGCTTTCCGTACTTTACACTCGAAATACTTGGTGAATTCTTCGCCCCTGGTTCGAGTTCGAAATAATATCCGTAGACGTTTGACGACTTCACTAGTCGCATGCCATCCATAACGGATTGCATTTCGTCGGAGTGACCGCGATCGCGGCCGAATAGTTGGATTTCGGTATAAACATCCTCCACTTCCTGGATGTCTTTGACTTCTTGAGCAGATTGCGCCGGCGGTGGCGTTTCTCTTGGCTGTTGAGCGTGTGGAGCCGCTTCGGGACGTTGGGCGGGATTGGATCGCGGAACTATCGGTGGAGCCCCCGAGCTCGACGGCTTGCCCCCTGGCGGCAATGAAGGTCTGACGGTGACAATCGGCGGCTTGCCGGGAGTCGACTTCATTCCACCAGGGGGACCATTAGAAAGCGTAGATCGCTTCTGCAAGATCCGCCGTAGCGCGAGTTTTGCTAGATCGAATAACTTGCTCATTGGATTTTTATTTATTAAGTAGAAAAAACGCGGAACTAAGAGATTTCAAGTTTCCTAGTTCCGCGTTGCCCGTTCTGACAAGTCGCTTTATTACAGACTATGGTCGACGCCAGGCGGGGAGTTTTGTTCATCGAGCTTGCTTGGTTCCGATTGCTCGACTTCGGCTTTGGCTTCTTCAGTAGCTAATGTGTCGCTTCTTTCGACGTTATCGCTTTCGACCATTTCGCGGACGGTTGCGACTTCAGTTCGATCGACAGTCACACCGACAGTTTCAAGGTGCGCGACGGCTTGCGCGTTGCTGGATTCAGGATTCGCGGCGATGTATTCACTAACGGCGGAAATCTTATCGAGCTCTTGCCCGAGCCTTTCGCCCATTGTTGGGAGCGGTCGCGAGTCATCTTCGGGATTACTTGGCGGTTGATACGTTGGCGCGGATGCAACTTCGCCGATGTCCACATAGTGCCCCAGTTCGAATTCGGTGTCCGTATGCCGAGTTGGAGGACCATCAGGCCAAGCGATCGACGCTTGACGCAATCCAGCCCAGTCAATGTAGAAACCTACGCCCGAAACTAGATCGCTCATTCGCTTGAATCGCCGAGCGCCTGTTGCATTAAATCCCATCGCGATGTCCCTCGTATATTTTGTAATGTTGCCAGTGCTCCGAACTGCGTACTGCCCGATGTGGGCGCATTTGGAAGCCTATATATTTCGCCAGGATCGCCGTTACCGTTCGCAGACAATTGATTGAATGCACCGGAGAACGCGTCGACCTGATCGCAAAACTTGTATTCGGGGAAAGCAGTTATCTCAGCAAGGAATTCTTCATTCCAGGAACCGCGAACTAGTCGCATGTTTCCGGCTTCTGAACTGGCCGCTACCCCGAACGCACGGATAACCTTAGCCTCGCCAGGAAGTTTCTCGCCACCTGAAACGCGATTGCGTTTACCGGAAACGATGTCACGAAACACTGCATGGCCAGAAAGACGCTGGATCATCTGCGCGGCAATCTCTTTACCGCCCGATCCGCCTTCTTGCTCGACGAAGGTTAGGACGGCGCCGCCATACTTTCGCGAGTCGGCTTCTGTTACTTGGTCGATGATTCGATTCCGCTCGAGCGGTCCCCACTGCCCGCGGATTACGTTTTCGATGTAGAAGACGCCCCATTGATCGAGCGCGAGTAGCAAACCCGCCGTATAACATCCACTTCCAGGGGTTGCGGCTTGATCCCAGTAACGAACGCGAATACAGTCAGCCGGCGCATGGTTCACCAGCGAGTACCATTCGCGCTTGAACATCAGCCCGGCGACTTCGACGAAATCCCCCTCGAGCTCGACGCGAACCACTATGGGGCAATTGCTTCAATACGAACAAGCGCGAACGGATTCCCAGCTAGTGACGGACCGCTTTGGCTATGCGAAGCCAAGCACGATGCTTGCGAGCAGATCATTGTTGACGCACTTTTGGAAGCCACCAAGGAAACCGAATCGGTAGTATTAACGCGATGGGACCAAACCGAGGAAGTGACTGCATCCGTCGACCAATTCGCTCGCTGCAACCGCTGCTATCGACCATTGACCGCCGAAACGGTTCACATTTACAACGGCATGCCTTACGGACCGACATGCATCGGGTATCTACCTGGATGCGATGACGTGGTAACTACCACCGATTGGCTTCAGAGCCACCCGACACTGCGACGCAAGATGACATCGAACCGCGCCGGCTATTTCCGCACACCAGCGTTTTGTCTTTGGCCGGAACCGGAATCGATTAACGACATTAGCGACCATCAGCGCGACGAGTACAGTAAAGCGACGCTTGGCAGAATTTGCAATCTGACTGGTTCACCTGGAACGGGAAAAACCTATGTTATCGCTCAGGTAATCAAGGCGATGGTTTCGCAAGGTATCGTCGGACTCGATGACATCGTTGTGGGCGCGCCAACCGGTAAGGCAGCAGTTCGGATGACGGAACTGCTTTATCAAGCGGGAATCGCGATCCGTGCGCGGACTTGGTATTCAATTTTGTGGAACTTGGACGAATCCGGAAAGATCCCTTGTCGCGTAATGTTTGGCGATGAATCTTCGATGGATGACCTGCTGTTAATGGCTGGCGTACTTCGAGCTCGCGCACCAGGCTGTCACGTGATGATGGTTGGAGATCCCAATCAGTTACCGCCAGTTGGCAACGGCGCACCGTTCCGCGATATGATCGCCGCCAATGTTCCAACCGGAAAACTAACTGAGGTTCGCCGAAATGCTGGTCAAATCGTTGAAGCTTGCGCACGAATTCGCGATGGCAAATCGTGGCTTGATCTATGCAACCAACCAGACGGCAATCTCCACTTTCACGATTCAAAAGCACCCGAGCAGGCATTAGACGACCTTGAAGGCAAGCTTGGAGCGCTAGACCTATGGGATACGCAAGTACTTGTAGCGCTGAACGACAAAGGTCCATTGTCGCGAAAAGTGGTCAATGAACGCCTACAGCAGTTTTACAACGTCGACGGTGAGCCGGTCGCGCCAGATTCAAGATTTAGAATCGGCGATAAGGTTGTATGTCTAAAAAATTCGCAACTGCCAGGGGAGAAAGGATTCTCGCAGGAATGCGAATCGAATCTCAACAATGAGATTTACGTCGCCAATGGTGAGATCGGCAAAGTTACTGGAGTTGAACCGCGGGGGATGGTAGTGCGACTCGAGGCGCCGGCTAGATCGGTTGTTGTGTGGTCCAAGAAACCAGTTGACGACGAAGACACCGAAACCGTTTTAACTGGCAATTGGGATTTGGGCTATGCGATTTCAGTTCACAAGTCGCAAGGTTCGGAATTCCTTCATAACTTCATTCTGATTGATGATTGGCCAGGGGCACGCCAGGTATGCGATGCATCTTGGATTCTAACCGCCAAGAGCCGCGGACGATTACACACGCACTATTTCGGCAATCGAAACACAGCCGAAAGGTTTTGCAAAATTCAAAGACTAGACCAGCGTAAGACGTTCTTACGTGAGCGGATTATCGATTCTCAAATTGCTCTGGAGCTTGCATCGCTATGAAATGGTTTCCCTTGGTTTGGTTTGTCAATGGCGAGGATGAAGACATGACACCACCGCCGGCGCCGCTCAAAAATTGCGAGCGAATCGACCTCGTTAGTATCGAGCTTGCACAGCTTAGAGCTCAAAACCGCGCACTGCATCAAGACTTCGAGCGATTACAGCAGAGAACAGCCGAGGTCATCGAAGATTTTCAAGAACGGGTCGAAAGAGGAACAATGGCCGCGATCAAGGCTTGGATTGAAGACTCTAAAGAACAGCGTCGCTATCTACAAGAGAATAACCGCGAAATGATGTCTCGATGGAAAGCAGATCGAGAAACACTTTCCGCCGAGATAACAAGACTTACCTCAAAGCAATCAAGCACACGATTCTGGAAATGGAGCTGGAAACATGCTGACAACAAAATCACGCAGCCGAATTGATGACCTCAATGAATACGATTCATTCGTCGCATTGACCTATCGTCGCTTCGAAGATGGTAAGCGAGTTACAGTCTATGGAGTCTACGAAGGGCTAAAACGTCACAAGGCAAACGGCAATTGGAGTTTTCGCATTCTTCCAGATGACGGACGCGAACGATGGATACCGATGCCTGAAGTTGTTTCGATAAACACACTGAACTAATGAAGGGAATCTATCGAATGCCGGAAGCAATTCGAGACTATCCGAGATTGAAAGCCATAGTCGCTTTGCACCAATCGGCAGCAACACTCGACACGGTTGAACTTCTTCGACTCGCAGAAGACCCAGCCGCGCCGCCATGCGACCAAGGTTCTTACGAATGGGCGAATCGATTTGCGATCCCGATAATTCGCGAATTGCGACAACGACTTGAACGAGCGGGCGAGAAATCGGAATCAGATCCGAAATTAATTCGCTTACTTCGTGAAATGCGAAAGTCGCAAAAGGGTAGGAATCGCGAACTTCGCGCAGCACTTGAAGCGGAAGTAGACGAACTAATCAGCGCCGAGACTCAACCACTACTGGAGCTAATAGCATAATGGACCGCAAAATTGACAAGCTTGCAAACCTATTCAACATCAAGAACCCCGCCGACTGGTCGCAAGTTCTACCGGATTCCGTTTTGGCAAAACCGGACGTAGGACAAAAGGCACTTGACCACTTGCGATTATGGCTCGCAGGGCAGGGGCTAACGCTTCGCGGCGATCGGACCCCTGGTTACTGGCAAGGCATGCTTACCGCCAGGGAGGGACAAGTACAGGCGATTGCATGCCCGTTTGTGGTTATCGTCGACTCTCAAGAAAAGCACCCATTCCCATTTACTGGATTCCTCGCCGGCGCTTCGCTGAATCACCGACCCCTGGACGTGCAGACAGTAACCCGATCGCTGGGACCGTCGCACGGTGACTATTCAATCGAAGGTTATGAAGGACAGATCCACATCGAGCGAAAATCACTCGAGGACGCCCACGGAACTTTTTTAGGGTGGGGCGATCATCGCGAAAGATTCGAAAAGACGCTTGACTATCTAAATTCGATCGAATTCGGCGCGATGGTTATCGAATGCACGCATGGCGAAATGCTTTCTAAGGCACCATCGCGAGGAACCAAGTCGGCCGAAGAAAACAAGCTGATTCTAAATCAACAGTACTACGCTTGGCTTTTGAAATATCGCTCGATTCAATGGCTATTTTGCGACAGTCGGCGACTCGCAGAAATATCGACTTTCAGACTCTTTGAAAAGTTCTATGCGTACAAGTTCCGCCAGAAGAAAACCGCCGAGAAGAAATCTTCCGAGCACACTTCACAACTAGCTTTGCTTTAATTCAACGAACCAGGGGCAGAACCTAACTGCCAGTGGTGAACCCTTTAGGTGGGGTACTTCATCGCGGAGGCTGACGAGCCGAAACGATAATGCAAACACAAATCAAAACAGGCGATTCGCTCTCGGTAAGAACAACTTCGCAAGAGGTTGAAAGGGTTCAACTCCCAAGCGAATCGTTTTTTACCCGCTTCCAGTTTCGTACCAATTCCCGAAAGGAATCTAACAGATGACATTCGACGCGCCTCCCGCAGCAAACCCCAAAGCCCTCGCAGCATTGAATGCGCCGGCAGCAATTCCAGAAGCCACAGAGACGGTGACGCCAATTGTTGAACCTGGCCAGCCCGAGGAAAACCCGACGCCAGTAGTCGACGCCACCCCAGGAATGGAAACTATCCCCGAATTGGAATTGATCGACGAACTTTGGACCGTTTACCGCGAGCAACTATCCGCCCAGATCGAACAACAAGCTTCAGCCGTCGAACTAGCCACAGCACAGGCCAAGTATGACGCGAGCGCCGAAAAGACCGCCACACGCAAGACAGCAACCGCCGAACTACTCAATTCGTTTATCGAACGACTGACCGCGATTCGCGATCCGAGCACGATTGCAATTGTCGGCAAGATCCAGCAATCCATCAGCGACGCAGAAACGGACTCGCATCCAGTAGTTCTAAACCAAATGGACTACCAGGCCTGGACCAAAGTTCCAACTAGTCGACTTGTTGAAATCGGTGTCGCTGGACTCGGCAGCAAAAAGGCTGAAGCATTACTTGATAAGTTCCCAACACTTGGCGACCTAGAGGCGGCGAGAACCGAAGCAAGCGTGCAACACAAGCATTTTTGTAAACTGCTTTGCAAGGGTTTCGGTGAGACTACCGCCGATTCGATCGAAGCCATCATGTCGGACATTCTGATGGGTAAAGTACCTCCAACCGGCGAGCCAAAAGAGCCTAAGCAGTCGCCGAAGAAAGTATCCAAGCCCGCACCGGTTCAGGATGATAGCGACGAAAGCGACATCGACGACGAGGAAACACAGGAAGCCATCGAAGACGAAGAAGCCCCTTGGGAGGATCCAACCGACGATTCGGAGATTTACGAAGACGTGCCGGACTTCCCAGCAATTGACGCAGATGCAACGAATGAAGCCCGAGAAAGCTGGGCCGAAGATTACCGCGCAATTCTCCTAGCCGAGCCGAGCGAAATTAAAGCAGGATGGGGAGTCAATGAAAAGAAGCACCCAGTCGAATGGACTGAAGGGTAC
>JANNNN010000664.1:0-7741 GCA_031398555.1 Planctomycetia bacterium
CCATGAGAAGCGTCTTTGGTAATGGATAGCGGTAATAAGCTGCGTTCTTTGGAATCATCCGGGAGTGGGCTGCCCTTGCCGAGTGCGACCGACGTTTCCTCAGCAGCAAACGTTCGCACTGGGCAAGCTCGGCAAGAGCGACCCACTAAAACCAACCAATTTAGTGATGCGCAAGCAATTCCCAGATGATCCAGTAACTTTCTTGCAAATTCTTTCCGTTGACGTGAAAGACTGTGGCAATTCGGCTGTGTTATGTTAGGAAACAAAGGAAACATTGCTCACCGTACGTGATTTTGCACTTTGACGGACCCTTGGAATGCCTGATACTCGCATTAGCCTAATCCTTCGCTTGCCGCGCACCGCGGACGCAGCGGCATGGCACGAGTTTGTGGAACTTTATGAACCTTTAATACTTCGATTCGCTCGAAGAAGAGGGTTGCAAGAAGCGGACGCACAGGACCTGGTTCAGCGAGTTTTCACGTCTGTTGCGAGCGCCATAGATCGATGGCAACCGGATACCGAGCGTGGCAAGTTTCGGGCGTGGTTATATCGCATCGCACGCAATCATTTGATCAATCAAGTCGCTCTTCGAAGGCGTGAGCGGCCGGTCGGCGGATCGACTCAAGTTCGACGTTTAAATTCGGAGATCGATGACCGAATTGTCGATGCTGCTGACGTTGAACTGGAATATCGTCGAGCGGCTTTTGAATCCGCTGCGGCACGGGTAAAGCGACTTGTACAGCCCGCAACTTGGCTGGCGTTTTGGGAGACAATGGTAGTTGGTCGGTCTTGTGAGTCAGTCGCGGAGGAATTGAACATGTCGGTTGGAGCGATTTACGTCGCGAGATCGCGCGTTGTGGCTCGACTGCGAGCGTTGGGCGAAGAGTTGGAGGCGAATGATGCATAGTTCGGAACGTCAATTGCGAAAATTGCTCGCTGAAGATACCGATGGCGTCGCCGATCCGACGGTAGCTGAGCATGTTGAAAATTGCGCTCGCTGCCAATCTGAGCTCTCAAAGCTCTCAGGCGTTGGCGCTTGGACGAACGATATGGTCTCACATCTCCGAACGCTTGCGGAGCCTGAGCGCGAGTTGCGTGATCTCCCACCACAGACAACGGTGGATTTGCAAATAGGTGCATCGGAGAGCGAAGAGATTGAGCTGGATCCGATTTCGCTCGACTTTCTCGAACCCGCCTCGCATCCTGAATTGTTGGGTCGTATCGGACGATTTGACGTTGAACGCATCATCGGATCGGGCGGAATGGGGGTTGTCTTCAAAGCTCATGACGGTGAATTGCATCGATCGGTGGCAGTAAAGGTCCTTGCGCCTCATCTGGCGCACAGTGCCGCGGCTCGAAAACGATTCGCTCGTGAAGCTCAGGCCGCGGCGGCGGTCATTCATCCGAACGTTATCCCAATACATAACGTGGAGAGCGATGGAAAGCTACCGTACTTAGTGATGCAGTATGTTGCTGGCGAGTCACTGCAAACGCGGGTCGATCGATTGGGGCCACTGCCGATCACCGATGTGCTGAGAATTGCGCAGCAGACAGCGGCAGGGTTGACTGCCGCGCATGCGCAGGGCTTGATCCACCGCGATGTGAAGCCCGCCAATATTTTGCTCGAAGAATCGATCGATCGCGTCGTGCTCTCCGATTTCGGTTTGGCGAGAACCGTTGACGATGCTAGCCTGACTCGAACTGGGATTGTTACCGGAACCCCGCATTATATGTCGCCTGAACAGGCAAGCGGAGAATTGATCGATTGTCGCAGTGATCAGTTCAGTTTTGGTTGCGTGATTTATTTCATGTTGACGGGGCGCCCGCCGTTCCGCGCCAACACTGCCATGGGAGTCCTCAATCGGATCTGTCATCACAAGCATCGTCCAGTTCAGGAAGTCAACGCCTCGGTTCCACGCGAGTTATCGCGTTTGGTGGATCGTTTATTAGCCAAAGCGGCCGGTGGTCGATTTTCGTCCGCGGAAGCATGCGAGGCGGAGTTATCAAACCTGTTATCAGCGGTACAAAGTGGCCGTTTGCGATTAAGCGATACACAAAAGCGAAATCGAGTGTCTCTTGCCGCATTCGGCTTGGTTTCGGTTGCGATAGGTTTTTTAATCTCGGCGGTTTCAGTGCTTCAGAACGCAGAGGACGCTCCTAGCGGCGCACGACCCTCGCAGGGAATCTCAGACAATTTCGATTCGAAAGGTCCTAGACGAATTGAGCCTGCATACCTGCAGAATGAGCTGCAGAATGAGCCCGCTCAAGGGGTGGAACCAAAGTCCGCTCAGGATCCTGCCATGTTGTTCATCGATAGTTTCACGCAGCAGTCTTCCCAGGATGAATGGAGTCGATCGATGCGAGATTTGTCGAACAACTTGGAACGCTACGAGCACACGCAAATGAGTGGACCGCAGTGGCTGTGGTTGCAGTACCAGTCGCGCGAAGGTGATGAAAGTATTCGGACATTGAACGAGCGATTGGGCGAGTTTGAGCGGTCGCTCGAAATATTGCGCATTGGAAAATAGCGTGGGACCATTTGTGCCGAGCGTGATGCTTGGTATTGCAGCGGGTTTTGAGTTCAAAAGAATTTTGAAAAATTTTGGACGGGACAATGGTCCCATCCTACGAGTCGTTTTCGTTTTGGAGAATTACGATGAAGAAGCAAATTACGCTTACGTTATTGGGATTATTGACAATGGTGGGCGGCTCGTGGCTGGCGGCACAGCAGCGAGAATCCGTTCGAACGACAGGTAGGCTTACGACAGCAAAACAAGATGAGCCCGCGGAAGCAAACGAGAAGCGTCCTGCAGCAGACCCTGCGCGAGCCCGCCGCCCAAGCGCCAGCGCAGACGCCACTCAACGACCCATAGGTTCTCGCCCGGCTCAAGAAACTCGGCCTGCGGATGAGCGGTATCGCGAAGATGCTGCAGTCTATCCAGTTGAAGCGCTGGAGTATCGCGAAGTAGCAGTTGCGGGGCAACAATTATTTCAACCGATACTTGCGCGAACACAGCGGATGAATCCTGAAGATGCGGCGCGGATGAGAGCTTTCCAAGATGCGATCAAGGAACTTCGAGAATCTGAAAGCGAAGACGAGAAAGCTGCCGCTCGTGAGCATGTGACCAAGCTGGTGAGTGAGCAATTGGAGGTCGATCTTGAGAATCGAGAGAAAGAGCTGAGTGCAATTGAGCAGCGCGCCAAAGAGCTCCGCAAGCAACTTGAAGAACGTAAAACGGCTAAACCCGAGTTGCTGAAGATGCTGGTAATGTTGATCGACAATCCGCAAGTTGGTCTGGGTATTCCGCCTGAGTGGATGCAAATGCTTATGCGCGGCCAGAACGATCGGTTTTCAATCAATTCGCCCTTCAGTAGGCCAATGAATCCCCCTGAATTTCCGTCCGCTCCACTGCAGCCCGCCATGCCACCGCAGGCGGTTAGTCCAGCATACTTTGATGCTCCAGACGGCCAGCCTGTAGATTCAACGAGGATTAGAAATTAACCCAACGAGCTCACAGAAGTAAAGTGAAAACATGGGACGGGAGAACGAGGCTCTGCCGAGCAAGTCTCCACAGTCCGTTCGACCTAGCTGTACCTGCAGACTTCCATTTGCTTTCTCAAAACAGCTCACGCCACGAGTGCACGTTCATAAGTACAGTCAAGTCAATTTGACGCGCCAAGACACGCTCGGCAGAGCCTCGTTCTCCCATATTTGTTGACGACCACCATCAAAAGATTTTTTTGAGTGGTGGTCCTTCTCTCGCTCACCGAACATCTGCATTTTTTAGCAAATTCTGATAGAATGCCGTGGATTCCAGTTAAATCCGCGAGTTAAAAATGCAGCCCGATCAATCGCGTACCAATCCTGACCAGCAGTCGCTATTTCCGCAATTCTTAGAACGGCTTGACGGGGTGTTCTGGGAAGCGGATCCAGCTACTTTTAACTTTACCTTTCTGAGTGGTCAAGAAGACAAGTTGCTGGGGTATTCTCGTGAAAACTGGTTCGAAGACAACTTTTGGGTGAATCATCTGCATCCTGAAGATCGTGACTGGGCTTCGCAGTTCTGTATGGAGGCGACCCGGTCGCTGGAAAACCATAATTTCGACTACAGAATGCTGGCTGCAGATGGCCGAACGGTCTGGATACACGCCCGAGTTACCGTGATTTCAAGGGATGGAAAGATTGAAAAAGTTTGTGGATTGTTGCTGGATATAACCAATCAGAAAATGGAGGCAGTAGGGAGACTGGTGGGTGGCATCGCTCACGATTTTAACAACCTCCTGACGGTAATTATCAGTTACAGCGAATTGTTGCTGCTATCTCTTCAAGATGGCGATCCGCAGCGGCATCAAGTCAACGAGATTTTTAAATGTGGTCAGCGTGCCACTGGCTTGACAAAGCAGCTGCTGGCCTTCGGCCGCAAACAGGAACTTCAACCGAAAAGCTCGGCCCCAGTAGGCTCGGCCACAGTAGGCTCGGCGAAAGGGGAGCATCTTGAGCTTCCGAATTTTGGTTCGGTAAGGGGCAAGGAGACTATACTGCTTGTTGAGGATGAAGAAACAGTCCGAGTGTTGTGTTCCCGTGTTTTAGAGTCGTGTGGATATTCGGTCTTGAATGCGAAAGACGGAGTGGAAGCGCTGGAATGGTTACAGTCGGAAGCGTCAAAGATAGATTTGTTGATTACAGATGTGGTTATGCCGCGCCTTAGCGGGCCAAAGCTAGTAGAAGCCATAAAGCGAGATTTGCCCTTGCTACCCGTGATATTCATTTCGGGCTATGCTGACGAAATTGTTTTGCTCGAAATCCCGGACGAAAAACGCGATTTGTTGCGAAAGCCGTTCAACCCTAAACAGTTAACAGAACGCGTTCGCGCAGCCCTGGCTGCATCGAAACTAGTTCGCAATGGTTGAACCCGGCGCTCGCAGGCTCTAGACAGCTCCGCTATGATGTACCAGAGTGCGAAGAAACTTCTTTTTAATGTCGCGCTCTCATCCAAACGCCGACGGCAGCCGCTCGAAGTTCCTTTTTCGGTCTTGTTCGCAAACTAAGACTCGTCGGCTAACTGAAACATCGATAATTTACTAGGTTTTTAATGGCCAATCTACAAGCTGCAGCAGGTTGGCCACCGGACTTTTGTGGCAACGTCCGACTGTTCCCATTACCGAATTTGGTGCTGTTTCCAAACGTGCCGCAACCGCTCCACATTTTCGAGCCTCGCTACTGCGAAATGTTGCTCGACGCGCTCGCACACGATCGCTTAATCGCTATGGCGCTACTTCAACCTGGTTGGGAGCATCAGATTCCGCATGGGCCGCCGATTGCATCGACAGTTTGCGTCGGCAAAATAGTATCTCACACACCGACTAGCGATGGTCGGCACAACATCCTGTTGGTGGGTATCAAGCGTGGTCATATCATCGAGGAACTTGAATTTACGCGCCCATTTCGACGCGCAAAAGTCGAGATACTGGAGGACTTTTATCCGGCAGATGAGGAAGCGGAACGCCGTGAGATCTCTTCTGCCCTGCAATCCATTTTTGCGAAGTTTGTTCCCGAAGGACTCTCCACGCAGGCTAGTTTCAAGCAGTTACTAGGAGAGCAAATGCCGCTCGGTATTCTGACAGATATGATCGCCTACGCCATCAATTTACCCGTGGCAATTAAGCAACAGTTGCTCGCTGAATCAAATGTTGACATTCGATGCCGTTTGTTACTCCGTTGTCTGAAACAGCGGCTGGAATCGAGCGGAGAGAGCCCCGATTCGGTTGCGGACAGCTTTCCGCCACGGTTTTCTGAAAATTAGTGGAGCGTCGGGAGTCGATTTTAGGGTTGAAGTGGTTTGGTGATATGCCACCTGAGTACTCAGAGGCGTGCTACCCAACCCTGCCATTCGATCTGCATCTAGTATCAAATTGCGACAATTCTAAATGCGTCTCTGATTGAAATTCGACAGAATTCGACGTCAACTCTTCGCGGTACATCTCTCATGTGAATTCGCTAATAGAGGAGAACAAGCAGACATCGAGCTAGCCAGAGTTTTACTAATCCCGTCGGTTTTGTTAAACTAGTAGACTGGTACGGAATGGAAACCGAAAAGTCGCGACGCCGAAAAAAGGTTTTTTCCGAGCGTGAAAATTAAGGGTCAAATCCAATGTTGAAGCGGTTGGACGACGAATTCGTAGATGAATCCGAAGAAATCGAAGGCGATTCCGTTGCCATAACCGAAGCTAGCACGCAAGATCCAGGGGCCGCCGATTTGCCAGTCGCAGGCGATGGTAATGCCGAGCATGACGAGCTAGAAGGGGAAGTGTCTAGATTTGCGGGTTGGTTGGACAACGACAAACAAGCATTTGTCGTCAGTTTGATGGTCCACGTCGTACTCATTCTGGTGTTGGCGACAATTCCGTTTGTTGTTGATTCAATGCCCTCCAGCGTTACGTTGGATGCGGCCGACGCGACTGAAGCTCAAGATGAACAGAATATTATTGACCAAGTTGCGATTTCCGACGATTTTACGGAAGTCATCGGCGCAAACGGTACTGAAGACGCCGGTATGGCTTTAAGTACAGCGGCTGTTTTGGCGGAGCTTTCCGAAGTTCCAGCGCCTACCCCCAACATGCCCATTATGAGCGCAACGCTTGGCGCGAGCAGCATGCAACAGGCCGTCGGATTGGTGCGAAGCGATACAGTTGTTCAAGGTATGACGGGTGTCGGTACAACCGGCACTGACGGTGCAGTCGACCGTATCACCTATGAGATTCTCAAAGCGATGGAGGAACGCCCCACTCTCGTAGTCTGGTTTTTCGATCAATCGGGCAGCCTTCAGCGGCGGCGGCAAGAGATTCGCGATCGCTTCGACCGTATCTACGAAGAACTTGGAATCATCCGGTCCGCAAAAGGCGAAAACGACGCGGAGAAACCCGCCGGCGAAGAACCTTTGCTGACAAGCGTCATTGCATTCGGCAATGAAGTGAGCCTCTTAACGAAAAAACCCACGGCTGACATCAGCGAGATCCGCGAAGCCATTGACGCAATTACAATCGATCCTTCGGGTGAAGAGAAGATCTTTCATTCGTTGTATCTTGCGCTCGATCGATACAAATCTTATCGAACGGGCCGTGACAATCGAAATGTGTTATTCATTGCTGTGACGGATGAACGCGGCAGCGACATCGAAGGCCTCGACAAGACAATCAAAGAATGCCGGAAATATGCCATTCCTGTTTACGTGATCGGTGTGCCAGCCCCGTTTGGCCGTGACGTAACCTACGTCAAGTATGTCGACCCAGATCCGAAGTTTGACCAAACGCCGCAGTGGGCCGAAGTGGATCAGGGCCCCGAGTCGCTGCTGCCCGAGCGAGTAAAAGTTGGTTACAAGGAAGACTTTTACAACGAACCAGTGATCGATTCTGGTTTTGGTCCCTACGCACTCAGCCGCTTGACTTACGAGACTGGGGGCATCTATTTCACGGTCCATCCTAATCGCCAGTTTAATCGCCGCGTCAGGAAGTCTGAGATTGATCCCTTTGCATCAAATCTTGAATATTTTTTCGACCCTGAAGTTATGGTCAAGTACCGACCAGATTACGAATCAATGGATCAATATCGAAAGAAGGTGCTTGAAAGTCCCATCCGACAATCGCTTGTGAGTGCTGCAAAAATTCGGGTCGGGACCTTGGACAAGCCTACGACGCGATTTGTCAAACGCGACGAAGCGTCGTTGGCCAGCGCACTCACCGT
>JANNNN010000453.1:0-3494 GCA_031398555.1 Planctomycetia bacterium
CGATGAAAGCCATCGAGAGCAACGATCTGGACCTGATCGTCCTGGCGATCGACGATTTGAAAAGCGGGTGTGAATTCGCCCAGCGGCTACGTTCAGTTGAGAAAACTCGCGACGTTCCTGTTATATTTCTCGTCCCGCAACTGACCGCCGAGTGGTCAAGTCGTCTCCACGCCCACGGAGGTGTTTTCAGTTTGTTGCAGCCCATCGACCCTCACGCGCTGATCGATCTGGTCGAACGCGCCATTTGGATGCCACATATAGCCAAAGCCAAAATCGGCACCCCAGCCGCTCACTTGACCCGAGCTAAGGACTGGGTTCGGCTTTAGCTTGGAGCCTGGGGTAGCTAGTTTCGTCGGAAACGGGATGCAACGTAGCGAAGCATTTTGGACGAGGAAATGTAGCTGGTTTCGTCAGAAGCCGGATGCCCTGAAATCGAAATCTACCGCAACCGGTTTTTTACGAAACCAGCTCATAACTCCGGCCTTTTGACAAGCGTCCTGCTAGGGCCCGCTGGTGAACTTCTGACCAACGAGTAGGCTCTAAGTTAACTGATGGCGGAGCTGTTCGAAAATCAGTACGAACAAAGAACGTATTTAGGAAAGTGAATAAATGGAAGCTGCACCCGAGGTAGCCGGGGCGGATGAGAGTGCGATGCAATCTCCCGCACCTCCATTGCAATCTGGTTTTACTGGACAGCAGTGGGGGCTGCTGCTCGTGCTTGCGGCAGTTTACTTCACGCACATTGTTGACTTCGTGATTGTAATGCCCCTTGGCGATCAGCTGCGGCAGCAATTGCACATCACGCCGCGGCAATTTGGTGCGATCGTTTCGGCTTACGGTATCGCTGCGATGATCGCTGGCATTGCGAGTTCTGCGGTCGTCGACTTGTTCGATCGAAAGAAGGTTCTTGTCGGGGCATTTGGTGGATTCACGCTGGCAACTTTCTACTGTGGACTCGCGCCGGACTACGCGCATTTGCTGATCGCACGCTGTCTGACAGGTATTTTTGGGGGGCTGGCTGCGTCGAGCGTTATGGCAGTCATCGGTGATGTGTTTCCAGATCGACAGCGAGGCAAAGCGATCGGAACCGTGACCAGCTCTTTCGCAGTTGCATCCACTATTGGTTTGCCTATTGGTTTGTCGTTAGCAATTTATTATCAAAGTTGGAATGCGCCGTTTATGGCGATCGGTGTATTGGCGATATTTGTGTGGTTTTTAGCCGCATTTTATTTGCCGCCGTTGACTGGCCATCGAACTGCGGTTGCGGCGAGTCCGTTTGTGCAGTTCGCGACCGTCGTCCGGCACCCAAATCACTTGTGGTCGTTCTTGTTCATGCTGGCGACCATCATGGGGACGTTCATCATCGTGCCTTACATCGCACCCTACTTGCAAGCCAATTGTGGTCGGTCGGCAAGCGACCTGCCGATCATCTATTCGATTGCCGGCGTTTGCACACTCGTCTCCATGAACATTGTCGGCTGGGCTACAGATCGATTCGGAGCCAAGCCGATTTTTTTCATATGCGCAGGAGGAGCGGTTCTAATGACACTGGTTATCACCAACTTGCCTCCAGTGCCTCTACTGGGAGCCGCGCTGACGACCAGTTGTTTTATGGTGTTAGCAAGCGGGCGAATCATTCCGGCTCAAACGATGATGTTAAGAGCCTCGGATCCAGACATGCGAGGTGCGTTCATGAATTTGAACACGGCCGTCTCGCATTTCGCAACGGCTGTTGGTCCGCTGATTACGGGTTCCATCGTAGGTGAAGAATACGCGGGCGGACCATTGACTGGTTTTGCCCTCGCCGGCTTGGTTGCGGCAGCGTTCGGCTGCGCCGCAATCGCACTCTCCTTCCAACTTCGCCCATTTAAAAAAGCAATAGTGCTTCAAAATGATTTAACTTTGGAATGCTAAACAGAAGGCTAGCTTGCCAACAGTTCTTCTACCAACGAATCCCAGTAGGCCTCGGCTTTAACTCCGACGGTTACCATTCGAACTTTACCAGTACGGTCGATGAAAAGCATCGTTGGATAGCCGCTGAAAGTTGGTACTTTGCTGACCGTTTTGTCATCGATTAGCGCGCAGGGATAGTTAATCCGAAACTCGTTCATTGCAGCGGTTAGACTTTCTGTCGCAGCACCGGTGTCTGGCGTACGTTCATTGCACAATCCGATAACTTGCAGTTGCTGAGGATGTTTATTCTGCAGCTTAACCAAGTGAGGAATCACCTTTCGACAAGGGCCGCACCACGTGCCCCATAAATCGACGATGACAACTTTGCCAAGGTGGTCTTGCAAGCGAATTGGTCGACCTGAAACATCCGAAAGGTCTAGCTGAAACGGGAAAGATTGGAAAGCACCTAATTCCCGCTGAATCGAACTTGCCTTACGCGACGCTGAAGCAAGTGTCACCGGTATCGCCGCTTCTTTGTTCACTCTGTCCCCTGCCGCGACAAGATCAGGCGAGGCTGCTTCTGGGGCTTTAGGTTTGTTGGGATTGAGCCAACTAAACGCTTTGTTTGCATTCAAGCTGCAGCCGCTAAGGCACAAAGCACCAACTACTGCGATCAGTAAAAATTTATGTGTATTCATGATGACAAATGGGTTACCGCAACTTCGGAGTTTTGTCGGGTTGTGGGGCATCAGCGACTTCCTGGGCAGGTACAAATCCCAAGTATGCCATCAAATCGCGAATTTCTTCGGCGCTTAAATTGTCAAACAACCCGCTTGGCATCAGTGAAACCTTGCTCGAATGGACTTGATCCACATCTTGTTCCGCAACGACGGTCTCCCTGAGATTAGAATCGCGAACCGTGATACTACCATCGGTATTCGTTGAAAGAATTCCGCTAAGGACCTTGCCGTCAGTCGTCAACACTCGCTTGGTTGCATATTGATCACTGATCACATGCGATGGGAACATGATCGACTCCAGGGCTTCCTTCCGAGTAAAGCGTTTTGTAATGCTGCTCAAGTCTGGTCCGATCGCTTTCCCGACTTGGCCCATCCGATGGCACTTCGCACATTGGGCCTTCGTGTAAGCGACTTGACCGGCCGTGAGGTTCCCTTTGCGACCCTCTGTTGAACTGAAGTATTCCGTAAGGGTTTCCATATTCCACACCGAGTTTTCCTCAGACTTTGGTAACACGGCTTCGGGGCGATTGGGGTAGTTGGCTGCGAACCATCGTTGCCAAGCCGCTAGTTTGTTCGCACCTTCATCCCCATCCTCGACTGCGTCAATGCCAGCCCAGTAGGTGAGCAGCTCAACGGCTGATTTCGGATCGTCTCCGTGTTGCTCCATCCGCAACCCATGCAAGATGACTTCGCGGTAGGCATCACTGTCATCGGCGGCTAGGGGCACGGTGCGGAGCGCATTCATCACTTCAGGGACTGCAAAAGACTCAAGTACAGGCAGGCTTCGAATCAGGTAGTCCCAATTTTCTTCATTGGGTTGCTGCGCCAACCCGAGCGCAACGGCTTGGCGGCGTTCTGGTG
>JANNNN010000808.1:0-9947 GCA_031398555.1 Planctomycetia bacterium
CCAGCGTCCGTGCCCGCCCCCGTATTCAAATGTTGCAATCCGCCAGTCGCGCCGACTTCGGGACATAAGCTTCCATCGTTGCGAAACTTCCACCGTATCACATAGGTATAACCATCCTCAACACCCGGAAAATGCGCCATCGACCAAAGTACAAGCATCTTGCCCGGTGCGCGTCCATGTTTGCCGGCATATAAAAACCCGAGCGGCTCTTCGTGAATCATAACGTCGGCTGTTGGTCCCGAAGTCCGTGAACCGTCGCGATTCAGCGCGCGACACTGTGTGCCTACGCCCGCGCAGTCGCGGCCAACTTCAAGCGGCATCGGATTGGCACGAAATCCACCCAGTGAAAAATCCTCAGGTCTCGGTTGTCCCGTAGCGTAGGGCACATAAATCTCAGCCAAGTTAATCGATTTGAGAACCTTGCGATCTCGAAAGTAAACATCGGTCAGCATGAGCCCTTCGATGTCGCGAAACTGCCAACGAAATGACCAACCTTCCCATTCGATCAACTGACCAGCTTTCGGATCAGGTGGCGGTTGCGGTGGTGGAGAATCCGCTGCCAATGTGCAATGAATTGGCCCAGCCTGAGTGACGAAATATGCAAAAAGTATCAACCATCGATTTTGCATTGCATCTCCCCAGGGTCATTTTTGTCTTGAAGATTGGGTCATCTTACGTCCCGTGTACTTACGATTGCATATCTTTGAGTTGCAAGTCGAGAGCGCCGATGGACATGCGAATTTCAATTAGCGACAATGTGAGCGAACCACACATCATAAGCAAACTGGCCGCAAAGATTGCCTTTCCCGCGACCTGCCAACCCGCAAAAAGCGTCAACATGCAGATTGTGCAGCAAAGCAAACTCGCAACTCCCAGTGTCTGCATGTCTCTAATAATGCGAATCCGACGGCGGAGGTTGACGATTTGATCGATAAAGACTTGATTGGGGGCAATTAGGTGATCCGTGTGTAATTTGCGAATCACATTTGCCAGTCCCAGGAAACGGTTCGTATATGCCAACAGCAATAGTGAGATTGTTGAAAACAGCAATGCCGGAGTCGTTAGATCAATGTCCACTTAAGTTTAGTCCTTGATTGTGCACCGAATTTGCTACATAACTTACTATCTCGATGGCGCTTTGACGCAAGCGCTAGAATGTGACGCGAGGACCGTCAAAGTTTTTTACGGGTGCCTGAATGAAACGTAAGGATTCGCGATCAAGCTTGCCTTCGCCATTGTAGAACATTGGACCTTAATGTTCCTAGAACGTTTGCGTTAAATGTTCGAGAATCGCACAGCAAATCGACCGCCGACAAGGTACACTAGAACGTATACTTATAGATAAACTGTGCCCCGGGTGCAGCCCTACCAAATACCTCCCCACAACGTTGGCGCCTACATGACCGCCGAACCCTCGTCACCGACGATTCCTCCCGCCACCGAAAAAAATTGAGCTTGAGCCTAAAAAAGAGCTCAAATTGACGACTGCTGTGGTGCATAAGGAGCTGCGACTGTTTCGTCGAGGTCCACTTTTCGTGATGCTTGCGGTGCTTTTGCTCTGTGGGAAATGGCTTCTTCAATCAGACGGGCTGTTAAGGCCATCCGAATTTCACATGCTTCACAACTCCATGACTGCGCAATTTGGCTCGCATCCTGGACTCGTCGCCAAGCGCGGTCCAACTCGCCGCGTGAAAGCCAAATCCGAGCGCTCCGTACAATACGATCGATGGCTAGTTCGAAGCGTTCGGCCCTTTGGTATGACTCGGCAGCTGCGTCCAATACCATTGGAATCCCACTGTACTGCCCGCTCAGCCGCAACAATTCAACTTCGCGGTCACGGTGAGCTCCCGCTTGCAGAAAATTCAGCTCAAGATCAAAAATCATTGCCGCCACGTCGTGTCGATCGGCTTGTAACGCCAGATCGCAAATGCCTGCACTAAGTTCGGTGGCTTTTCGAAAATGTTGATTCGCCGCAACGCAATCGCATTGGGTAGCAGCCAGTCGGGCCCGCGCCAATTCAATTTGAGCCGCATAACCTTGGCGACAATCGTCGAGCTTTCTTTTGTTCTGAACAATCTTTCGTACGCCCGGAATTTTGGAAATGAGGGAAGCCTTGCAGTCTTCGTCGCAGAAGACCGCCTCGGGCCCGTTGAGCTGATACGCGGCATCCATTTCGCACGGACACTCAGCTGCAGCGGCGTAACAAATGAATCGCTCGGCATCCTCATATCGCTCTGAAGTTCTAGCAATTTCAGCCGAAAGCAACCAAGTATTGCCTGTGGACGAGCGAGCCCGGCACAATTCGACTCGTGAATCGACTAACCAATCGGAGGCCTCGCCGACCTTTTCTAGTTTCACTAAGCAAGCCGCAAAATTGTACGCGGCGGTTCCAGATTCGTAGGGATCATCCATGGCCCACGCGCGAAGCAAAGCGGAGTGAAATTCTTGAGTAGCATTCCGCGTATCACCTTCGTCAAGAGCAATGCGACCAGCGTCAACATAGCGAACGATTTTATCGTCTTTCTCTCTCAGAGGCTTTGAATTGGAGCAACCGACCGAGCAATGCGCTATCCAGATCAGTCCCCATAGTTTTGCGCAGTCACCGATGACTGTCAAACTTCGTTTGGTCATCGCGGCCCCGCCTGAATTCGAACGGATGACGGGGATATTTGTCCTGTTGGACCGGCGTCTTGCCGAGCACCTCTCAAGAGCCAATGACTTCGAATTTCCCTGACCAAGTGCTCGGTGTCTTGAGCGGTATTGCGAATCTGTTCGGTCGTTCCAGGAAGCTCTTCTGCCTCGCCGTGTAAAACGCGAACGAGTTCACGTGTTTCTTCGGATAGACGCTGCACCGAAGTCACGGCGTCACGCATGAACTTCAAGGTCTCGCTGATTTCCCTGTTCAGCTGGTCGGACTTTGTATTGATACTCGTCGAAGTATTAGTGACAGACTCGGACGCTATTGTTGCCGCACTGGCGGAAGCATTTGCACTCGCAATTAATTCACTGATCTTCGCATCCAAGTTCATTGTGGTCGATTGCAGTTGGTTGAGAGTGTCAATTGCATCGAGTCGAAATGCTTCGCTTGTGTTTTCGACCGATTCAAATGCCTTCTTACCTTGATCAAAGGCTGGGTCAAAGGAGTTCTCGAAGGATGTCTCCATTTTCTTGGCTGCGAGGTCTATGCTCTTGAGCGCCGGAGACATTTCTCGCTGTACGGACTGAACGGAATCGGCAACACCATGAAAATCATCGGACATCTTCTCTACGCGATCGATCTCACCGCGGAAGTTTTGGATTAAGCTGCCCGATGGTAGTGGCCTTGCCTGGCCAAGGTCGTTATTCGTCCGCCGGACTTTGATAAAGGCCGCTCCCAGTCCGAATTTACGCTCGAGCGACAACTCGGTGCCGGAGGTAATCTGTTTGCTGTAAGCAGGATCAATGGCCAGCGTTACGGTAATCATGCCATTGGATTCTGCGTACTCCAACCCTTCCACTTGTCCGATTCGTTTACCAAGCTGAATGACTTCGGTTCCAACTTGTAGGGCCGTCGAATCGTCTTCATTTAGGTTCACAAGGAAACGATCTGGCTTTACCAGGATTCGACTTACGCGAGTTACTGCAATTCCAATCGCGATGGTTGAAACACATAGTACAAGCAGAAATCCGCCAACAATTTGATTGGCATAGCGAAGCCGATAGGGTTCATTCATGCTTTAATGTTACCTCGGAACTTTCTAACACATCGTCAGTGATTCTCCACTGAGTCAGTTGCCCGCCGAGCTTCAAATCAATTTCTTCATTGCCATTTGAAAACCAGAGAACACCAGCACCAAAGCTTGTGAGTTCATCGATTACAGTAACGAAATCGTGACGGAGCTCGTGCAATAGGTAGCGAAGCGGACGGTCAAGTAAAAGCAACTGTGGATGATTGCAGACGGCACGGATCAACTGGCAGATCTGAAGGATGGGTTCGTCGACGGTGTTCGGCCGTTGCGTGAGCGAGCGCCGAACTGCTGTTACATACTTTCCTGAAAGTCGTTGGGTCCACTTTTCAATGCGGTCTGCGATAATGGATTTCCCAACCCCGTGGTGAAGCTGCGCTAGAAAAATGTTCTCACCCACTGTCAAACTTTGCATCCAAGCCGCACCGGCGAACACCCTCCCGATTTCAGCACGCATTTGATAGTGCTGACGATAATTCGTACCCAGCCAACCTTTGCCCGTGAAGTGAATGTCGCCCGCGAGCGGAGGGTCCAATCCCAAAATTAACGATAGGAGATCTCGAGGATCGTGGTGCCCTTCGAGATTCACTTGCACGACATCGCCTTCGAGTATTTTTCCAGTAAACTTTCGAAAGCGAATCGACTTGGCGTTGCCGATCGCTGACGTCACATCGGTCAGCTCGAGGAGTGTCCTCTTGAGCTTGGTTTCTTCTGGCTGTTGTATGCTCAAGTTGACTACCCAATTTTGAATATTAGCAACTTGCCGTAAAACACAATCGACAGTAAAGCTGAGACGACAAACACTGCAGTCAGAGCTCGAATGCCCACCCGACTAGAGACCAGCGGTACGTCGGTGATTGCACCGCGAATACTGATCCCTTCAATACAACAAATGGCTCCTGCAAATCCGCCTCCAATAAGCGTTTTGGAAGCGAAAAATATAAAATCTCCAAAATTCATATTGCGTGAGATGTCGGCGAAGAATTCATGCCAAGGCACTTTAATTGCATCCATTAACCAGCCAACGCCGTACCCGGTAATCACCATTGTGACGGCAATAATAATCGCCAAGCAGAACACGCTTAAGATAAAAGACAGAATTCGGGGCATGATTAGATAGATCATCGGATCGATGCCTTGCGAATCAAGTACTTCGATCTCGCCACCGCTTCGCATCGTTGCCAATTCTGTACCGATGGCAATTCCGCTGCGACCAATGACAACCAAACAGGCTAGCAAGGGAGCGATCTCCCGCACGATCGACCGCCAGAGCATCGGTGCCATGACCTCAGTGGAAATGCCAATCGTATCAATCCAAATTGCAGCCTGTACGATCAGCAGCAGACCGAAAGTTGCGGCGAATCGCATCGAAGCTGGAACTGAATCGACGGCCGTAAACAACAACTGCCGCACAAACATCCTTTGCACTGGAATTGTCCAGTTCGAAGGAACGACTGCCAAGCCGATCGTGGCCCAAAGTACCGCCAGGATTGTTGCAACTCGACTACACCGATCTACAAATGTAGCGCCAATTAAGTCGAGCAGTCGCCCAAGCGTTGATGCAAGTCGTATAGTGGATTGCGACATAGGATCGATCTGGCCCGACCAGTTGTCCGTGAAGTGTATGGCTCTCCGAGTCACTATCGTTCTAATCTGATTCTTCCGCAGAGTAAAAAGCGGGTGGCAAAAGCATTTGATCGGGTGGAATCGGCACAATCTGTAATAGTGTAAAAGCTTGACAGGTTTTTTTGCAAGCAAATAGATCTGTGTGATCAGACGGATCTGACGGATCTGCCCGTAGGGGAGAATTTGCTTGAATTCAATTGAATCCTACCTACAATCGACTTAAGTCGACTTCCGGCGAGATGGGCAATACTGGAAAGATTGCGATGGTTAACGACAATAAGGGTTGGGCAGGCTGGACCGTTTTTGGCTACTTTACCTTAGTGCTGACGATTGGGATGCTGCAGACGGTAGCTTCGTTTTCGCATGGGCAATCTCTTGAACTCCCCGGTCTCCATGGCCCAGCCGTAAACCTTGGCGGATGGACTGACGAGTTTGCCTATCAAGGATGGCGAATTCAGCGAAACGCAATGATTGGACACTTCCGATTGCTTTGTCCGCAAAATCATCGCCATGCCTTCGGTTCGTACGAAACATGCATCCAAGAGTTTCAAGCGAACAAACAGAGTTTCAACGTGGGCCCGATGCCAAAGCATGTTGTTGTCATGCTACACGGACTCGGTTCGACCCCTTTGCTGATGCGCGGGTTCGCCGACTACATAGTTTCGAAAGGCGGGCTCCATGTCGAAAATATCGGCTACGCATCCACAGTGGAAAATGTCGCTGCCTTTGCCAAGTCGCTGGATCATGTGATTCGAGGTTTTGAGGGGGTAGAGCAGGTCGATTTTGTCGCGCACAGTATCGGTAACATCGTGATCCGTCGTTATCTCGGCGATTTAGAGAGGAATGGAAACCCGCCTCCGGTCGGATTCGGCCGGATGGTGATGATTTCCCCTCCCAACCATGGCGCAGAATTGGTCGATATGGTATCGGAGAAAGCTGGAGGGATTCACGTATTTCGATCTTTGGGGCTCGCGTTAGCCGGAGACGCCGCAAAGGAATTGGCTCCGCGACGCGGCTGGATCGCGTTGGAAAAAACACTTGTAATCCCACCCTTTGAATTCGGGATCATTGCCGGCGGAACGGGTGACGAACGAGGCTACCTTGCACAGTTGCCCGGGGATGACGATGGATTGCTAACCGTCGAGACCATGAAGCTGGATGGCGCGGCGGACTTTGTCCAAGTCAAAGGCATTCATCAGCTTCAGCCCCAAAACGATGAAGTTCGAGCTCAAACATTGAGCTTCTTGCAGCATGGTCGCTTTGGCGTCAACTCGAACTAAGGCCAACCAAAATCTTTTGCGCATGGTATTTCGTCTAGTCCTGGTATTTCGGACTAGGTTGTTTCGGACCAGATTGACCCCCATCGTCTTCGCTCCTTCGCTCACATTGATTAACTAACAAAGCCAGACTCCTAGGTCCTATGCATCCCTCCTCTCAAATGTCAAATCTTCTTCCGTTTGGGATAAGTACTTATCCCCGCTTGGCAACTCCAAAAGGAAGACTGGGATAAGTCGAGTAATCAGCGATATGTCCCGTGGATAGGTCGCGCAAACCGGTCAAAATTAACTTGACAAGCCGGTGATAAGTCCCAAAATGCGATTTTCCAAACCCCAAACCGGGATAATTACAAGTTCGTCGAACCCACAATCTGGGAATTGCAGCCTAGATGCAAAGGGCTCGGTGGTTAGGTGGAGACGCTGGTTGTGTCCGCGGCCATTGTTCAGAATCCCGAACAGCAATTTCGCTCGAAGCTAACGATCTTTCTGTGCTCATTTGCGACGCTTCCGCTCGCGTGCGAAGCAGCAATTGCGGGTACGTGGATTTTGTTTTTCCTGCGTCGCTATGTGCTGGCCCTGCTACCGCTTCTGCTCCCCTTAGTTAGCATCGCGGTTATTTCAGTGGTTGCAGGAGACGATATAAGCGGTGTTGCAGGATGGAAATAATGCGTTTTCGTGCCGACGTCACACGGTGTAGGTGACTCTATCGACGGTCATTCAATTTGGCTGCTCATTCTGTTTGCTCAATGCAGACGCGTCTCTCCGAGTGCATAATCTAATTTCTGCCAAGCGAGCAGAAGTAAACAGAACCGATAAGCCAAGTACCAGCCCAAACTGAAAAGCGTAAGGCCCCCGGATGCTGGAGAATAGGTTTCCGAGTTTGCCTGCGCTTAAACTCATAATAAGTGTTAATACAAGGGGTCCGAGGGCCATCACAAGTACACAAAAAACAAGAGGCCACTTTCCCGCAAAAGTTCGCCGAGTGGCAAATAACAAAAATACACAGCAATGGGCGACAACCGCAATCGCAACTAGCGCTCCCAGTCCTACCTGTGGGGCGACGAATCGAATCCTCGCGGCGCTTTGAGGCATTATCGAGCCTACCAAGCTTATGCAGACAGCGGCTAGCGTGGTTACGAGGAACAGATAGTTGATGTCCCAATTCGCCCTTGGCCTCGCGCTTGATGACCCCGTGCTAAGGGAAGAGCAAGGTACCAACCGCCAACCGCGAGACCAACGAGCCAGACAACACATTCCAAAAGTAATCAAGAAAACCGCTCCAGGCCAAACGAAGCAGAAAGAAACTGCCATCCGCTGGTCTTGCAAGCCCAGGTAGTAGCATGAACAAAATATCAATAACAACGTTGATGCTACTGGAATGCGGTAACGAATCGACCAGCTTGCTAAACCCGCGAACACCGCCAAGGCCGCGAAGAGCGAAGTACCCAGGCCATGGGCAACAGGTGGCAATAATACAATCATCTTCGAATCGGTGAATCCTCTCGGACGTAGTTGCATCATCAGTTCTTCAAAAACCGTTGGCAGGAAAATACATCCCAAAGTTGCAATCACAATCCAGTTCAGCAACATCGACTTAATGAGATAACTGTTTCGGGCGACATCATCGCAGGAGTACCGCGGTCGAGAAATCGTATCTTTAGAACGACTGCTCTGGTCGAACATGTAATCCCAAAAGGAAAAAAGGCCCATATATTTGAAGCCAGGATCCACATAACGCTCGGTGGCATAGATAGCGGTGTGGTACGCTCGGCAAAACGACCAGACGATCGCCAGCAGAAGGACCATTGTGAGTGAGTCGGGATGATGCAAAATCAGTATTGTGGAGCCCAAGGCGCCGATTAATAAAAATAGTCCGCCTTTTAACCAAACCCATTTTGCATTTGCGACCTTGTTCGACATGAGTAACCGATGGTTGGAGAATTAACTTTCCTTGACTCAGGCCGTCGCAAACTGGAGGCCGGCTTTTAAGCTCTGCTGTAGGATGTGGATTTCTACTTTCCACATCATCGACCTTCACTTTCGTCGCATTTCATTTGAACGCACAGCCGCATATTTCTCATGTTAGCGATTTTCGAAGGTTGTCGCTTTGCGTGGCAATTGATTTCCTGAGACAAAGGTTCGACGCTCCATAGGCGCATTTGTAGTGACTGTAACGGTCGCATGGCCTTCGAACTGCAAAGTTGGAGCATGTTTCACTGTCGGTATAGCGCCTAAAATCGGCGTGAAGCCTATCGCAAGCTAGAGATCAGTGGAACGGTAATTTCCGACGCTTCTCAAAACTGCATAGCAACGACAGCGAAAATCATGATCAAATCGATTTCTACCAACTGGATCGGCCGCAGCCGAATCGCTTTGATCGCCTGCGTAGCCTGTTACCAAGGTGGTGTGGCGAATTCGATTGAACCCCCGCTTGCTTCTTCCAAAGTCGATCCGCAACGATGGGCCGATACTGCGAAGATGGCGTTTCGGCCAATCGATGAATCGACGCTGGCAGCAAGTCGAGCGAGGTTGCTTGCGGCAATTCAATCGGCCAATTGGGTCCTGGATACGATGCCTGTGGGAGGCGTTCTTCGCCGAGAGACCGACTTGAATCAGTTGCAGACCGAACTCGAAAACGGCTCTCTTGAAATCGACACATTTCGAAAAATCTATCGACTGATTGCGAGGAAGATGCCCAAAGAAGTGGAAGCGGAGATGGACGCGATTCGCAAGCTGCTTTGGAAATATATGGGCCAGATCGAGTGGACAGCGATGATAGATGCTCGTTTGTTATTCGAAGAGTCGGTCAACCAAATTCAGTATGCTTTGATGGCCGGAAGCATCCATGCAGACAATCTTCAATCCGTTCAGGAAGCCTACGCATGGCTTGCCAAGTCAGGGATGGTGGACAAGCAACTTCGCCAAGCTCGTGAGCAACTATCCGATCCCAATGAGTACATTCGTTTACATAGTCGCTTCGTCAAGAACTTGATCCCAGAGGCGATTTCGAAGTCGATTCCTTTTGATCAAAAAATGGATAAGGTCCATATTCGTGGATCTGCTGAAGTCGAAATGAAAGCAGGGCTTGAATTTGTTCCGAACAATGAACACGGCGAGTTTCGACTGGTCATTGATGGAACGGGAAACATCCCGATGACAGCCAGTGTTGACAAGGCGGAAGTCCACGCAAAAAGCAATCTGCGACTATTCGGCAAGCTAGGCATAAACGTAAAGACCCGGGGACAAGAACTTGGCCAGGATGATGTTTGCGTAAATAACTTACTCGAATTGCAGAAAGTCTGCCTCAAACTTCGATCGC
>JANNNN010000810.1:0-5382 GCA_031398555.1 Planctomycetia bacterium
CGAGGACGTTGGAATCGACATCTGCCAGCGCTGCGAAGTCTGCGAACTTAAACGACTTGTTCGTAATCTCCCAGCCCTGGTTTCGCAGGCCGATTGTCGCGAAAATTGGGCGTTCGTTGGGCGACTGATAACCCAATGCTCGATTCATTGAAGGAATCAAAACCGCGGCAGTCCCAGTAGCGGCGACTCCTTGGATAAAATTACGACGCGAGGTTTGTTTTGCTGATGACATAGAAAAGTACCCTGTGATGGAACTAGGATTAGAGACACAAAAGTCTTCGTAGTATTGCGGTCCACTGCAACATGAGGCCGGAACCTGACAAGTAGTGTTTCAGACGATGTACACCGATTATAGCTGATAAAATGCCGTAAAGGCATGCCTTCGACGTGTATGTAGCCCCTTGCCAACTTGCCTAGCAAGAGCCAGTGTTTTTAGAGAGCGAGGCGACTTTTTTAATCGGGACCGAGACTTCCGATTTCGATCAGCAGCGCAGTGCACTTGCAAACCGTTTAACAAGCCATTCAGTTGGCTCGATTCCGACGGAAACTCGCACTGTCGAACGAGAAATTCCGATTGATGCAAGCTGCATTGCATTTAGACTGCGATGACTGGTTGTGGCGGGGTGGGACAACGTAGTGCACACATCGCCCAAGGATGGGACAAACGCGATCTCAGGCATGAGAGCTTGGAAGAGCTTCTCGACGGACATTCGATCACTGTCCAGTTCGAACGACAACATCCAACCGAAGGTTCCTGCGAATTGTTTTTTGGCAAGCCAGTGTTGCGGATGATCCACCAAGCCAGGGTAATCAACACGTGTGATGAACTCAGACTTCGTCAGTGCCGTGGCGAGCGCAAACGCATTCTCAGCGGCCCGTTCGATCCGCAAAGCTAAAGTTAAAAGGCCGCGATGCGTCAAGTAACAATCCAGCGGACTGCTCGCCATTCCGAAAGTGCTCATCGTATTCTGCAACCTCATGGCCAAGGCGGGATCGGCACTTACTGCCAAACCGAGCATGCTGTCGCTATGCCCGCAAACCATTTTACTAAGACTCTCGATGACAATGTCAGCCCCCAGTTCGAGAGGTCGGCAAATCAAATGAGTAGCGAATGTGTTGTCAACCAGCAGCAATCCACCAGCCGCGTGTGTCGCATCCGAACAGCGCCGGATATCGGGCACGCGCAGCCGCGGGTTGCTCAGCGTTTCGATAACCACCAAATCGGCATGCGCGCCTTGCAGTTTAACCAAGTCGGCTTCATTAGTAGGATCAAAGACTTGCGGATTGACACCCCAATTCGTGAGGTCGATTGCAAACATCTTACTGGTCTTGCCGTAGAGTTCATTGCCGACCCATGCGGTTGCACCAGGTTTCAGGACGCTCATTGCCACTGCCGCTATGGAACTCATACCCTGAGCGGTGATCGTAGCCTTTGCGCCTCCGTGCAGTTTGGCGAGTTTCTCTGCCAGTTCGCGTTCGTTGGGATGGCCATCGCGACGGTAAACAAAACGGTCACTCGAACCAGCTAATGCAGCGTCGGCAACAGCCGGGGTTTCCATTTGCCAAACACTAGCGGTTGAGATGCCGCTCGCCTGCGGTCGATTCGGGCCCTCGAACGAGTTGACACTAAGCGCCAGGATTTCAAGTTCGATTGGCCATTTTGCGGGCATGCAGCTCTTCCGAAATAATTCGGGTCTAATAGCGGGCTGAAACAAGTCGAGAAATTATAGCGCAACATTGACCCAACCCTAACGTTTTGCAGCTTTGAATGCTTCTAATTGCCGAAGCATGCTCCGCTGGAATGGCTCGTTTTTTACAGCCATCTCTTGAGTCGCAATGGCTTTATCGATTTTACCGACGGCGAAATAACAGCGAGCCAGTGTGTCTTGATAGATTCCATAGTCTGGAATTACCTCAAGCGAACGCAAGCTCAACTGGACCGCTTCGGATGGTCGTTCATTCGTGTTCGACAGTAACCATGCAAGCTGATTGCACTGGCCCGCGAGTTGGTACTCCTTGTTTTTTCGTACGTTTCGATCCGAATCGATCGCTTCGCGTTCCAAGGCGGCGATATTCTCATGAAACTCAGCGATCCTCTCAGCCAGTGTCTTTCGGTAAAACTGATCGTTTACACCAGGCTCGCAAACGTCCTTCATCGCAATCAAAATGTCTGGATTTTCCGGGTAATGTTGAAGGGCCTGCATATAAAATGAATTTGCAGCGCTCAGTTCATGTTTAAACTGCGCGGCTTTGCCTGCGTAAAAATTGAAATTGCCAACGAGAAATTCGTAGTCGTTTTTCGCATCATTGCCGGAGCTACTTTTTTCTAAGCGTTCCTTATCTCCAGGATTCTCTTGGAGTTTCGCGATGTACTCACTTAGTGTTTGAGCCGCCAGGGCGAATTGTTCGCCTTCGGCCAACAGTTCGGATAAAGCCATACGGATCTGCCACTCGTAAGGTATGATGCGATCTTGCGTAAGGGGCGCTCCGTTCTCACTTGGCAGTGGTGGATTTCTGCGTAGCGCTTTTTCGAATTCCATCTGTGCCCATCCGTACATGCCACGGAGACGTAGCGCTTCGGCCATCTCATACCGCTGCCTTGCCGCGAGATCCACTTTGGCAATAATATTCTGTTCACTACTGGAGCGAACTATGCTGTCGCTGGCAGCTTGTGCGCTTGCTTGTGCTAGTTCCTCATTGCCCGCGGCTAAATAGCCTTCGGCTTTCAGAAATCCGAGAAGCGGTTCGGCAGCGAACAGTTCGCTATGCCGCTCTGATAAAGCACTAACAAGCTCTGGCAAGCCTGCGTCGATGGCCCAAATCGCAGCGTTGCGAACCTGCATCGTTTTGTTCTCCACCAGATCCAAGCACGGCTTTACAATTTCGAGCGCCAATTGCCGCTCAGAGTGTTTGATGAACTGAGCGGCGATGACTCGATGCAACCGCATGACGATCGATTTGCTGGTATCGCGTGGATTCTTCTCAAGCAACATAAATTCAAGTCTAGCCACCAGACGCCATCGATCCGCGTTCGGCGTGCCTTCGTCGATCGTATCGGCCAGGGTGTCGACCCACTGCGCTCCGGGCCGCTGGCTGTCACCCATGGTTTCACGAATATTCGGCGTCAGTTTCTCAGATTCCTTCGCCGCCATCCGATCGACCAGGGTCTCCATCAGGTACAGAGCCGCGATTTTTGAAAGTTTTTCGGCACTTTCGTAACGCGTGATGCGACACAGAGCTAACATGGCGTCATCAGTCTTTTCACTCGCCAATTTCTGCATCGCGGTTTCGCGATCTTCGTTCTTCAGTTCATTATAATCGTGCAGAACTTGGCGTACCGACAGCGGATCGGTGTCGAGCCACCATGTGGCAGATTGACTTCGAACGAGGTATCTCGCTGCGACTTCGATTTGAACGTTGGGATGGTTCATCGCTTGTCGCAGCTGCTCGAAAGCTGGCAAGCCAATACGAACCAGCGCCAACTCCGCAGCTCGTCGCGTCTGAAAATTTTCGTCACCGAGCTGTTCAATCAAATTCGAAATCTGTTTTTGAAGCGACTCTTTGGCCAATTCGGAAGCGGACGGACTTGCATTTTTCTCAGCTGGCGGCTGGCTCAACGCGGTGAGCGACGCCGGAGAAATCGACGCTAAGCACAGCAGAACTGTGATCACACCACGTTGCGCTCGCTGAAATTGCATTCCGAGTCCCTTCCTGAGAAAAAAGACTTACCTCAGACCATTCTACTTCGCAGCCAGCTCTTTTTCGATTGCGGCAATGACTTCCACAGCATCCGGCTCAGTCCTCGGCGCAAACCGATTGACTAATTCACCTTGACGATTGATCAAAAACTTCTCGAAATTCCAAGAGACAGGCCCTTTTCCAACGGGTGGGGCTTCTTTGGCGGTCAAGTATTTGTAAAGGTCGCAGGCACCGTCTTTGTTGACGTCTACTTTGGCAAACATATCAAAAGTGATACCGTAGTTCTTAGTGCAAAACTCAGAAATCTGTTTCGAATCGCCAGGTTCTTGTCCCAAAAATTGATTGCATGGGAATCCAAGCACTGCCAGTCCCTTGTCCTTGTATTTCTCATTGAGTGCTTGGAGTTCCTTGTACTGCTTCGTCAATCCGCACTTGCTGGCCGTGTTAACGACAAGTACAACTTTGCCGGCATACGACTTAAGGTCTATATCCTTTCCGTCGAGGGATTTCATATTGAACGAGATGGCGTCGCCCGCCTTTTTCGCATCGACTTTATCTTCAGCGCCTGACGTGGATGACATGAGATAGACCCCGAGTGCTACGAGTGAGAGAGTCAGAAAGCGTTTCATTGAACTATTTCCTTCGAGTCGAACTTGACCAGTTTGAACAAACAGAAGCTTAACCGCAAAAGCGGGAGAACCCAATTATAGCGGCTCAGCAAAGCCGGGTGCAACGCTCCAGACAACTTGTGCCAAGCTACTAGCTCGAATTCGCTCCGGTAACGCGTTTGTAGCTGCAAGATCGATTGGTTGGATCTTTGTGGGTTAGATCGGGAAAACGAGGCTCCCGCCGAGATGCTCAGGCGCGTGAGTGAACGTTCACAAGTACATCGACGTCGCGGATTGAGTCCGAGTAAGACTCGGCAGGAGCCTCGGTCTCCCGGTGGACCGTTCGCTCGAAAAAAACGAGGCGAACGAGGCGCGCGCGAGCCTCTCGGGTGAGAAAGTAGAAGGACATGGTGCGCGACGCTGGACACGCCCTTCGAGTACTCAGGGACGTGCCACCCAACCCAAAATTTGGTCTGGACGCCTCAGATAGCTTTACAGCGGACTGGTCAAATGGATTAAGATAGATTCCACCTACCTCTCAAACCTCGGCGAAGCGAAGGCGAACGAATAATGGATCGACGCAGATTTTTGGCGGCTACTGGATTAGGCACGGCAGGACTCTGTTCAGCTTCTGGGCTATTTTTGCCAAACGCTGCTCGGGGAATCTCGCCAACAGACAACCTAGAGATAAGTGCCATTCCGCCAGCGGGAAAAGCGGAGCACGTCATCTTCATTTGGCTGGGCGGCGGCATGTCGCAGATTGATACCTTCGATCCCAAACGCCGCGGGAGCTCGAAGGACCGAGTGGCTGGTACCGACTACGATGTGATCGACACCGCCGTGCCTGGAGTCCAAGTTTGCCAACATCTCAAGCGGACCGCAGATCGCATGGATCGCATCACCGCAGTGCGAACGGTCCATCACGAAATGATCGATGAGCACGCCGCGGCCGTTTACTGGGTTCACGTCGGTCGACCTGTGAACGGAACAATACAGTACCCGTCCCTTGGCTCAGCCGTCGCACATCAACGCGGTGCCGGCAATCCATCAGCACCCGCCTATGTGGTCATTGGCT
>JANNNN010000845.1:0-2107 GCA_031398555.1 Planctomycetia bacterium
GTCCAGTTAAGCGATTGTGAAGTCTCAGCCGATAAATGCATTGCTTCGATAGCTTGAAATTGAGCGGTCTGCGCAAGGACGGCAAAATTTAATGCCAACGCGCCAACGGATTTTGGCGCGTAACAAAGTTGCCTTTGTCCTATTCGCACTGCTCACGTGGAGTGGTCGAGCACTCAATGGATCTCGGCCAAGATTACCCCCGTAATTTTGGCAGAGAGTAATGAATCATACACCCTCATGGAATGAGGATAATTTCGAATATGCCAACTGGAACAGCTCTACCTGACGAAAAAATTAGCTCGATCCGCGAATTTGTGCGCGGTGAACTGTGCGAAAAAAATCAACTTGAAAAAGACGCTTTTCAGATGACCGAGCGTCTGCTCGTGCAGCAAGGTAAACCGTGTGGTCTGTTTTTCTGTATCTATGGTCCTCGGAGTGTGCGTTTGACCGCGGTTTGGGACCTGCATCGCGGCGCGGTGTTCTTTTACGATTCCCTTGGCCGACGCGCGGCCAGTCACCCGATCCCGACTCGGTAGTGACTACGTGACGATGGGTAAATAAGGATGTTAGCCCAATACTTTTTCATTTTTCATGGAGGATTTGGCTGTGTTAATTCTGTCACGTAAGGCATCGGAATGTATTCACTTAGGTGATGATATTGTGTTAACGATTGTGGCAGTGGGGAACGATAAAGTAAGAATTGGTGTTCAGGCCCCACCGGGTGTGAAGATCCTGCGAACTGAGCTTGAAGTCAACGCGACAGTGCCCATGCCAGCCGAGCGCCCAGCTCCGTTGGCGGCAGTCGTCAAGCAAGTTCGCCGCGCCGCTTAGCCAGCTGCGCTTAATGCAGAAGTAATTCAGTTGATGGAACCCACGAAGTCGTAGAGTAAGTTTGATCCGCAAAAGTGAGCCCGCACCACTCCGCGTTGATCAAGCTCCGCCCCGTCTGGAGTTCGCCTGAAGCTTCTGAGTCTCACCGCAGGACAGATCGCGTCGCGACCGATCTGTCCTGCCGGACACGTAGGATGGGACCATTTATCCCGTCCTTCTGGCTTTCTTGCATTCTAAATACCAACTGAAGAAAACGCTCGGGACAAATGATCCCAAGCTACGATTGCATCGCGCTCCGCTTTGAAGGATAATTAACAAACGCTCGACTCATGGCACAGTCGAGACGCCCCACCTTAATATCCTCCCTATCAAGAGTTTGCCATGAATACCGCTCACGGAAGCACTGCGGTCTGGGCCTGCAAGCGGCAGAAAGTGACCGCTTGTGGACTTGCGATCGCGCTCAGTCTGTTTCCATGCGTTTCAATTGTATACGCTCAAGAACCTGGAGTAACGGCAACTGCTGACTCGCAAGCGAGTACTGCGCCGGTTCTGCCATCGCTCGCCACAAGAATTGATCAGTTGCTGACGCCGGAGATCGAACAACTGGCCGCACCTGAGGCAGAAGCGGGGCAGTTGCTTCGGCGGCTGTCACTCGATCTTCGCGGTGTAGTTCCAACTCGTGAGGAATTGGATGCGTTCGTTGCCGATCTGTCACCAGATCGTTGGGCTGCATGGGTTGAGAAATTTCTCGCCGATCCGCTGAGCGATGAGCATTTGGTGACCTTTCTCGATCGCACGTTGATGCTCCGTCGCGGGCACGCCCAAGTCGATCGAATGGCATGGATCAACTATCTTCGCGAGCAAGTTGCGGCTGAGGTTCCGATTGACTTGCTCACCAAGCAACTGCTGTTTTCGCCTTGGTGGAATCGTGATCAGCGGCCATCACAAAAATTCTTTTTAGACCGCGGTGGCGATCCCAATCTTATCGCACGAGATCTAGGACGTGTTTTATTGGGCCGCGATATGCAATGCGCTCAGTGCCACGATCATCCGATTGTCGATGACTACAAACAGATCGACTACCATGGTTTGTTGGCTTACGTTTCGTCCAGCGGCCTGACCGAAGTGACGTACAAAGATGCCGAAGCCAAAGATCAGAAAGTGAAGTTGTACGTCGAACGAGCAGCAGGTGATGCGCCGTTCGAATCGGTCTTTGACAAAGGTGTGCCGTTTCGGAGCGGACCGCGATTAATAGATCAAGCGGAGCAATTTGAAG
>JANNNN010000853.1:0-8143 GCA_031398555.1 Planctomycetia bacterium
GTTTACCGGAAATCTCCAATTTCAAAAGGGCAAATCGTCAGATTTTATCGTAGCCTAGGCTTCTTGCCTGGGTTCTGCATTGTAATTTGCCCGGGAATCAGGATGGGAATGAGGGCGGGAATCGGAATTCCCCAGGCTGGAAGCCTAGGCTACGAATTCTAGGCTACGAATTCTATCCAACCGGGGAACGATGGAAATGAACGTGTTTCCAAGTGCCATTCTGCTTGTGCCAAACGCGAGTCTCCTCAACGGCGCGCGTCGATGGAGCTCCGCTCGCGTCGGTGGCTTGCGTTAGTCGCACGTAGCAGACGATCGCGGCATCGCCCATGATGCGAACTTGCGGGCTGGCAAGCGTCGTTTGGACTTTTCTTCCAGGTGACTTTTCTAGTTCGAAATAGAAGCGATGAAAGTCCATTCCTTCAACCAGTTGACCGAGCGCCTCGGGCTCGAAACAGGTCAGACTCGGATCGCACAGTTCACTATAGGCCGCCCAGTCACCGTGGACGATGCTCTTCAACAAACCTTCCGACAGATTCAGCAGCGTATCTTTGTCACTCATGATTTCGCGCGTGTGCGTCGCTTTCGTTTTGAGGCTAATTCAACTTTAAATTCTGGATGGCCTGATAGCGTGACAACTTGTTGTCCCCATTGCAAGATGAGGGCCTCGGCTGATGTCATGCCATCTTCGCTGCTGTCGCTCGAAGGCAGTTCATTGGTCTCCGTTGCCGCGCCCTCGATTTCGACATCAGTCGTTGCATCATTAACGACTGTACTAGGAAAAATCGGCCTGCCAAACGTAATGGCAACGTGCGCCGGCATAAGCAGCGGGCTCCATACTTCGCGCCGATAAGGGCTGCCTGCGATGTAAAGCGGCACGATTGGGACACCAGCTCGTTCGGCTACCATGGCCGCGCCGCTGCGAATTGAAACCATCGGTGCGCGAGTGTGATTCAGTCGTCCTTCGGGGAACATGCCGACAAGCCGCCCGACTTTAGTTATTCGAATGGCCGCTTTGGTCGCTGCCGTATCCATCCCGCTACGGTTGGTCGGAATCGCCTGAGCCCAACGCAGGATCACTCCAAACACACTGTGTTCGCAGTATTCGCGGGCCACCATCCAATGAACTCGCCGCCGCGCAGCCAACTGGACAAAAAATGGATCCACACTGCTGCGATGATTGGCAACTAACACCGCGCCGGCTTTGAGTTCCGGTGGCGCCTGATTCGTAAAATGAACTCGCCATAGCAACCTGCCCATCAGATAAGTCGGCAAGTAAAGGGCTGACTCCCAAAAATCGTAGTCGCTCGAACGGGCCACGAGCAAGGCGTAGGTGACCGACCCGACGATCAAAATGCACAGCCATGCTGCGGCGCAAATCAGGCTGCTATCGAATTCCATCGAGTCGATTCCTAAAGCGAATTTAGGCCGGACGAGCCGGCTCCATCTGTTCGGTAAACCAAGTAGCTAAATGCTGAGCCATATCGGCAACTTGGCTTTCAGCGGTTACCGCCAGCGGCTCAAGTTCCTTTAGCCCACGGAACCATATCTCTTGGCGGCGAGCGAATTGGCGAGTGTGGGCTTTTATTTTGTCAGTTGTTTCCACAGCCGGCAACTCGCCGTTGATCTGCTGAAGCATTTCGCGATAACCGACGGCTTGGGCTGCAGTATGGCCAAGGCTCCCGTACTGAGCCAGCAATAGTTCAACTTCGCCCAGCAATCCGTGGGCCAACATCTGCTCAACGCGTGTATTGATTCGCTCATGCAACCAAGCGCGATCTAGACGCAGTACAGCGACCGGCGCAAATTTGCGAGGCGCAGGATTATCAAACTGCTCCTGCCAATGACTGAGCGGGCGACCGGTAACTCGAGCGACTTCCAGACCTCGAATCATGCGTCGTGAATCGTGCAGGTGCAGACGATGGGCGAGCAGCGGATCGACTTGGGCCAACCGAGCCTTAAGTGCCTCGGGTCCGTAGACTTTCAGGTCCTCATTGATCGAGTTTCGAAACTCCCAATCCGCGGGCGGACCGATGAATAGGCCTCTAAGAAGGCATTTCAGGTAAAGCGGCGTTCCGCCAGCTACCAGAACTCGCTTTCCGCGTCGTCGAATTTCTTCCGCGCAAGCATGTGCCGCTTCAACGTAGCATGAAACGCTGAATGAGTCCGTAGGATCTGCGATGTCGATTAAATGATGCTTGACCATCTGCTGTTGAGCAACGGACGGTTTAGCAGTCCCAATATCCATTCCTCGATAAACGGCCATCGAATCAAGCGAGAGAATCTCCGCATCGAGCAGCTTCGCTAATTCGATCGCCAGCGGAGTTTTGCCGCTGCACGTAGGACCGGTCAAGTAGAAGCAACCCAAGAGCGGGGGCTTGGTCCAGTCGGCGGCGAAGGTCGTTGGGTCGAGGTTCATGAAATTTCGGACTACAGTGGCAGTGATTTCGTCGAGCTGCCACAGAATCGGTTTGATTGGTGATTCAGCTACACCGAATTATGATATGTCGACGGAAAATTGGTAACCCACCGCAATTGTAGAACATTCGTCACAAGTGTTCGCGGCGTCGCGGAACGGAATGTTGCTCGGGGCTGCCAGTGGAGCGTCAGGCTTAAATTTTAGGCTCCACTAGTATCTGGGACAGGATTAGGTTTGACCTGAGCTTTCCCCGCTGCGACGCTCCGGACTTGAACATTTGGGACAAATGTTCGACACTCCATAAACATTTGGGTTAAATGTTCTACAATTTGGAATCCCACTTTCAAATCCTCTGACAGTTGACCATCGCGTGACCCAACCTACTCCTGAAGAGCCTACTCCTGAAGAGCTAGCCGAAACGTTGATTTCTGATACTCTTGATCGCTTGATGCAGCAGATTCACGTCCGTGCTCGCGCGATGCCACCTGGGTCCTATACCACTCGGTTGATCGAGGGCGGGGTCACGAAAATGGGGGCGAAGATCACCGAAGAAGCTACTGAGGTAGTCGAAGCGGCAGCCAATTCGACCTCGCCTGACAACAAGCATCTGATCTACGAGTCATGCGACTTGATCTATCATTTGTGGGTCCTTTTAGGCAGTCGCGGCATTACGGTGGATGATCTTCGCCGCGAATTAGCTCGTCGCGAAGGGGTCTCTGGACTGACCGAAAAACAAAATCGCCCAGCCAAGCCACACACATAACGAACAAAATGAACCGAAATCTCCGCATTGGTATCCCTAGCAAGGGTCGTCTGAGCGAATTGGCCACCGAACTCCTTAATCAAGCCGGTTTGCAGTTTCGTCGACAAGAGCGAACTCTGTTTGCGTTAGTCAAGCAATTGCCGATCGACATCATCTTTCTTCGGACAGACGACATTCCAGTCCTGTGCGCAGAAGGCGCGATTGACTTGGGTATCACTGGCAGCGATCTGCTGCTCGAGAGCCGCGCTGAAGTTGACGTTCGCATGCCGCTCGGCGTGGGGCACTGTCGTCTGAGCTTGTGCTTGCCAGATAGTTCCGAAGTGGTCGACTGCAAGCAGTTAAACGGCAAGCGGATTGCGACTAGCTTTCCCAAGCTGACCGAAAGCTTTTTGCGAAAACATCATGCAGAGGTTCATCTCGTCGAACTTTCTGGCTCAGTCGAAATTATGATCGCGCTGGGAGTCGCTGACGCGATTGTCGATTTGGTTGAGACCGGAAGTACTTTGGCAGCCAACAAACTGCGGATACTGACGGACATCGGCCAGTACGAGACCGTCCTGATCCAGAACCGAGAACGTTACAACCCTGACGTCGCCGATCGCGTTGTCCGGCGGCTTGAAGGCGTTGTAATCGCTCGAGATTATTCGTTGCTCGAATACAACATCCCCCGGACTCAGTTGGCCGCAGCCGAAGCAATCACCCCTGGTTTCAAATCGCCAACCATCAATGCGCTTGAAGACACTGATTGGTGTGCGGTTCGAGCGATGGTCAAGCGTAAGAATGCGATCGACATTATGGAGCGCCTCGAAGCCCTCGGTGCATCGGCAATTCTCGAGACCGCAATCGGTAACTGCCGACTCTAACGCTATACAAAGCGTAGATTTTTCGTAAACTCTCACTGACGATCGACCTCGTGACGGATGCGGCCAGCATCCGAGCTGACCCTAGCAGCGTCAGTCACATCTGGGACCCAATCTTGTTCGAGCTCCCTGAAAAGTGAATTAACGAACCAAAATCGCACTTGTTTTAGGCTGCACTGCGACGCTAGATTTTCACAGGCAGCTTTTTTAGATCTATATTCGAAAGGAAACGACATGACGATCACACGCGTAGGTTCCAACTCACAATACGCTACCGGTTGGGAAACTGCATTTGGCGGTACGAAGCCAAAGAAGGCAGCCGGCACGGCTAAGCCTGCTGCGAAGAAAACAGCGGCAGGTAAGGTCACGGCTGCAAAAGCAACGACTAAGAAAGTTGCACCTAAAGCGGCCGTTAAAAAGGCGCCTGCCAAGAAAGCTGCCACAGCCACTAAGGCTCCTGTGAAGAAAGCTGCCGCCAAGAAGACAGCTAAGAAGAAGTAAAGCAAAAGAATGTCGGGTCACTCTTCGACCCAACGCCAACTCGCTCCCTGACGCGCGGGAGTGCAGATGCGAATCTGCCACCGCTCGTTGGGACGCAATTCTTTCAGCTTGGCCGCGATCTGTTCAGCATCGATCTGATTCTTGGCAAAGCCAAAAACGGTCGGCCCCCAGCTGCTTTGGCCAACAGCCCTCAACCCACAATCTTTCGCTAGCGCAACTGCGTGACTCACCGATTCGCCGTTGTACATACCGCCTTGGCCTGCCGCGAACAGCTGTCCCGCTGCGTCGACGTATTCTTGCAAAACCGTCGTGAAATCAGTGAAAGAGTCAATTTGACTTGCCAATTCCAGTGAGCTTTTTGCCAATTTAAACATTCGGTCACGACTGGGATTTGCGGTTTGCCCCAAGCGTTCCAGTAGACTCGCTTCGTATCCGCCCGTCACCGCCTCGATCTGATCGGGTGTGATCAAAACAACTCGCCAATCTCGATTTATCACTACGGAAGTCGCGCTAACAGCCCGCACTATTTCCCGCGAATGCCCTTCGTCGAGAATCAATCCGCCCCGTAAGAAGCCATATAGCCCGATCCCCGATCGCTTTCCGCGGCCACTGCTATGCACCAACTCATCAATCTTTACCTCGGAGGTCAATCCTGAACTGATCGCTAGACCAAGCGCCACCGCGGCAGCCAGCTGCGTTCCAGCTCCAAGCCCAGAGTGCATCGGAAGAGTTTGACGCACTTCAACATGAATGGCATTGAAGTCCCGGCCTGTTCGTTGGCTTATCAGACTTCTTGCGTGTCCAATTCGAGCCGAAAAGTCGGCTGGGATTTGCTCATGAGCCAGTTCGACATCGTGCAAGCTCGGATCGGTTCCGAATCGTATCACCCAACCGGGCTCGTCAAGCATCAGGCCCAGGCCGCCGAACCGCAGTGGCTGGCCCGCCGCCAGTTCAAGCAGTCCAAAGTGCAGCCGGCTTCCAGTCACTACTTCTAACAATTCAGATTCCTCAAACGGATCGATCGATGAACTCCTGAACCAAATTCCAGGCCAACCATTCGCGCTCACCAGCAGTTTTTTCGATGGCCTTTTTTAGAGTCGCCAGATCATCCGCGATTGCATGACGATCTGCAAGGTGTAACCGAGTGGCGAGAATCGTGGCTTCCAAGATCGCGTGTTTTGCTCGATTCCATCCCCAAAAAGGTCGCTTTACGCCGCGATCTATGACTTTAGCTTTGGCTACACTTCGCGTGGACGAAACATCCCAGTCGACGATTTGTAACTGAAACCAATGGCAACAGTCGGCGATGATCCAGCTTCCCGAATGGTGTTGCTCAAAATCAACTTCGACCGGCATTCGGAGTACAGACTGGACGATTGGCAGCACATCGTCGACGACATGAAACACCGCCGTTGGCCGCGCGCGAAGCAATTTAAAAGTTGTCGATGAAGCGAACGGCCGCAAAGTCCACTCGGTTAGTTCGACGTTTACTACTGGACCCATGGGCGCCATATGCGGTTCGCCGTTTTCAGTCGTGGTTGTTAACAAGCCTTCAATTATCAAGTTTGGTCCCCCATCTCAGGCGGTTTCTCACTTCGTAGCTGACGCTGCTAGCGTCAGCGCGGACGCTGGCCGCGTCCGCCACGGTAAGCTGAAAGCTAACTCCACTAGATCGGCTCGCATTCTGCCCAGTTGAGACCTGCTTTGACGTCGACTTTGAGTGGCACAGCTAACTGCGCGACGGAGGACATCTCTTCGCGAACCAGCTTTGAAAGCGCTTCGCAATCGCTCTGCTTGACTTCGAATACCAATTCGTCATGGATTTGAAGAAGCATGCGAGCGTTCAATCCAGATGCAGCGAGTCGACTGTGAACGCGGAGCATCGCAATTTTGATCAAGTCTGCCGCGGAACCTTGTATAATGGTGTTGACGGCGATGCGTTCAGGTTCAATCATCATCTGCTTGCGAGATTCGCTAAGACTCGCGTACTCGCGGACACCTTTGATACGGCGGCGGCGATCGAACAGTGTGCTGACGTAACCCTGAGCTCGGCAGGTCATGATGGTCTCTTCGATGAACTTGCGGACACCAGGAAACCGAGCAAAATAGGCTTCAATGAATTCAGCCGCATCGCCTTTGGAAATCTGTAGGCTCTTGGCGAGTCCAAATGGACTCTGTCCATAAATGATTCCAAAGTTGATGGCTTTGGCGCTTCGGCGATGCGCGGACGTAACTTCGCTAAGCGGCACAGAGTAGACTTCACTAGCAACTTGGGTGTGAACGTCGCGGTCGTTGAAGAACGCATCGCGGAGGGCTTCGTCCCCGCAAAAATGCGCCAAGACTCGCAACTCGATTTGCGAATAGTCGGCCGCCAGCAGCAGCCAACCATCTTCACCAGCCCGAAATGCCGAGCGAATGTTGCGGCCTTCTTCAGTGCGAACCGGGATGTTCTGCAAGTTTGGATCCGTGCTGCTCAAACGTCCCGTGGCAGCGACATCTTGTCGGAACGAAGTATGGACACGCCCCGTTTTGGGGCAGACAAGTTGCGGCAGTGCGTCGACATAAGTGCCCACAAGTTTCGTTAGTTGACGATACTCGAGCAACTTGACCGGCAGAGGATGATAGATGGCGAGCTGCTGGAGCACTTCGGCGTCGGTACTTGCTCCAGTTTGCGTTTTCTTGACGACGGGCAGCTTGAGTTTCTCGTACAGAATGACCTGCAATTGTTTAGGCGAGTCGAGATTGAAAGACTCGCCAGCAATTTCAATGATCTCGGATTGCAGCGTGGCGATCCGGGCGGCAAAAACTTCACGCAACGCGGCAAGTCGCTGGACGTCCACTCGAATACCGTTGTACTCGATGTCCGCCAATACGCTAATCAACGGAACTTCCATCGTCGCGAACAATTGAGTCAAACCGAGCGCTTCGAGCTGCTCGGTCAACATCGCGTGCATGCGGTAGGGAATGTCGACGTCTTGGCATGCGTAGTCGGTGATCTTGTCGATCGGCACCTGATCCATAGTGATCTGATCGCGACCGGTTCCAATCAACTCGGTGATCTTGGTGGTCTTATGTTGCAGATGGCGGCGAGCCAAATCATCGAGGCTGTGATCGCGCTGGCCGGGATCTATCAGGTAGTCTGCAACCATGGTGTCGAGCACGATGCCGCGAACATTAATTCCAAGTTGCCGGAGCACAATGAGATCGTACTTGATGTTCTGTCCGATTTTCGGAATAGCTGCGTCGGCAAGAATCGCCTGGAGCGCGTTTCGCACGGATTCGATCGAAAGCGTGGCGGATCCCCGAGGTGCAAGAAGCGGAATGTAGGCGGCTTTGCCAATCTCCCAGCAGAACGAAAAACCGACCGCTTCCGCCCACCGCGGATTGGTTGAGGTTGTTTCCGTGTCGAGTGAAATGAGCTTGGCAACGCGAAGCTGAGCAGCGAGCCATTCGAGTTTTTCGGGAGTATCGACGGTTGTATATTCAGGCGACCACTGTTGGGCGACCACCGCTGCACTTGGGATGTTTCCAACTAAGCGTTCGGACAGCCTACGAAAACCAAATTCGGCAAACTGAGCTTGCAGGCCGAGCGGATCGCGGCGG
>JANNNN010000879.1:0-8414 GCA_031398555.1 Planctomycetia bacterium
GGACGTTATCAGGTGGCAGCCAATTTCCCTCAGCGTTAACGTAACGCTCGAAAAAGCCCCAGGTCCCAGAGACCACTTGACGCAACCAAGAATCGTCGGTGATCGGAAAGTTCGGTTGCGAGCGGTTCCAACTGGTGCTGATTAATTGTGCGATGAGTGGCGCGAAGAACCACATTGCAATCCACGGGCTGGTTGCAGCCATGGCTCCTCGCGGCAACATCGCCAGCAGCAGGATCGCAATACCAGTGCAGACCGCCAATTGCTGCAAGTGTGCCCATTTGTTTCTACCCAGGCGTTGTTCAGCGGCTGCGGCTGTTTCCCATTGCAGCATTCGCTTCCCCGTGAAGGTGATCCTTGTAAGAGTCCTTGCTATCGCATCAACCATCTGCAACGCTCTGTGAGGCAAAAAAACACCACTATAGAAAGCTTGTTCTAGGGATATTTTCACGCGTTCAAGATACACCGCAAACTGATCATACCACTTCACTTCGGAAGACCAGCCAAATAAACCTGTTACCGCTTGCAGTACAGTCGGCGAGAAAACGAAAATCAGACCAAGGGTAGACCAAAGCCAAGCAGCCGATGGAGCCAAAAACCAACCCACGATCATTAACAACATCAACGATGGTGCGTAGAGGCTTCTGCGAAGGTTGTCGAAAATCTTCCAACGCGATAGTGTGTTCAGGGAGTTTGCTTCGACTCCGGACTCAGTCGGCACACGGCCAAATAACCAGGGGCTGATTTGCCAATCGCCTCTTACCCAACGATGCATTCGCTTCGCGTCTGCATCGTATCGAGATGGGTAGCTGTCAAAGACTTCGATATCGCTTGAAAGTCCTACACGACCGTAGCAGCCTTCAATCAAGTCATGCGAAAGAATTTGATTTTCGCGAAATCGGCCTCTAAGGGTTGTGTCAAAAGCCCGCAGGTCGTAGATGCCTTTTCCAGTGAAACTACCTTCGCCGAAAAGGTCTTGATAGACATCCGAGGCAGCTGTACAGTAAGGGTCAACTCCAGGATGCACCGCATGCGTACTTAGATACCTTGTTTGGTTTTGGTCTGCGAGATGAATACTGACTCGCGGCTGGATGACAGTGTAGCCTCTGGTGACAGTTCCCTTTTCAGGATCAATCAGCGGAACATTCAGAGGATGAGCCAACGTCCCAACCAATTTTGCGGCCGCCCCGCGCGGTAAAAGTGTATCTGAGTCGAGAGTAATGATGAAGGGACGTTTACCCGCTTCGCTAAACGCGGCAAGCCGGTTTAGATCGCCCTCGGTAGTTGTGTAAGATGTCTTGGAGTTGCCTCCTAGCAGGTCGCCAAACTCCATTAGTTTTCCGCGTTTTCGCTCCCAACCCATCCACACATTTTCGCTCGTGTTCCAGCGGCGTTCGCGATGGAACAGAAAAAACGGATTCGATTTACCCTTGCCGTACCTTTGATTCAATTCGCGTATACCTGCGCAGGCAAACTCCAAAATCTGCTGATCGTTCTTTGACAATTGTTGCGAGGAGTCCGTGAAATCTGTGAGCAGGCCAAAAGAGAACGCCGGGTCACTGTTGGTCAAAAAGTGGTTCTCAAGTTTGGCGAGGAGCATGCCTGCTTCCCGCTTGCTGCTCAACATCGACGGAATAACCACAAACGTCGGATACGCATCATCTACTCCCAGCCTAAAGTCGATCTTGGGAAGTAGGTTCACGGGAAGTACATGAGTAATCGCCTGGTTAACTAAGCGTAGCGCTAACTCGCTCGCAGGGATGATGGTCAGCAATATTAATGGAACAGCGATCATCCATGAAAGTGAGTTTGCTAACATCAACCCGAATATCGTCAATGTTAGTGAGACAGTGACTAACGCTAATCCCCCAAAGTAAGTCGCATGCGCATTTCGTTTGATGAGCTGTGACAATCGAGCCACCAGGACTGGCTTGTATTGAATATCCTGTTCAACCTGCTGTCGCCCCTCATCGATCAGCCAGTAACCAATGTGCTGTTTGACTTTGACTTCCCCCGTCTGAGGTTCGTGCGGCGAATTTTCGGACGAAGCGTGCGCTTGGGCAAATTTTAGGGCGCACTGGGCAACATCCTTTTCCGAGACTTTGGAGTGCTTGGAAAGTTGCTCAATACTTGCTCGATAATTATTGCGGCTGAGAAAATCCATCGTCTCGTAGTGTCGCGTTGGGTCGCGCCGAAGCACGCGTTCACATCGATTGGTTCGCTCAAAAAACTCAATCCAGTTGAGCGTGTTGAGCAAACGCATACTAGTGATGATGTTGCCCATAGAGACCTGATTCGCCGCTACACGAAATTGCTCCATTTTGCGAAGGTCCGAAAGGTTCCATCCCATCCGCTGCAAGTGTCGATCAAAGGCCTCCAGTGCATCGGATGAATGTTGCTCCTTTAGCTTAGCATGAAGATTTAGCAGTATCGGCGCGCTCAGTGACATGGAACTGTCAGGTGGCTCAAAGCGTCGCTCTGACTTCCATAACTCTAAGAGCGATTGGGCGTCGCGTTCCGATCGATACTCTTCCTGCAACTGTCCGCAGAGTGCGCGAAGGTTCTCGATCAGCACGATCCTTAGCATGACCGGGAAAGCCCAGGTCTCTCCGATCGTAAGATCCGCAGTCTCCTGGAAAGCATCAACAAATCGTACGATCAATTCTTCGTCGAGCGCGCAATCGCAGTGACAGATTAGTTCGCGCGCAATGACGTGAACCCTGGCGCGCCCATCGGCAAGCTTAGGAAGCTCACGAAAGAATTTCGGCGGCAAGTAGGTCCGAATGTCTCGCATTTGCTCTCGAACAACATAGAAATTGTCCAAAAGCCACTGGGCTACCGGCGAGCAATCATCTCTTTCGGAGAACCAACTAACCGACTTCTTGTAAGCCTCTTCAATAACGGCAATGTTGCGTTCGACACTTGCCCTGATCGGGATAACTCGGTCGATTGGGCCATTAACATACTGCAACTCTTCCGCCAAGCGACGTGCGCAAGCATCCAGCTGAGATATTCCTAAGGCTTCATTCCCATTCCATGTTGACAGAGGAACAAAATCATGCGATTCCTGCGCAGCAGTTGCCACAAGTACTCCTTTATTAACGACTCAATTGAGACAAACGCGTACGCAAGAAAGAGAATCTTGGAGTCGAATTCTGCAAGAGACGTGTTAACTTCTCTTCGACAACGTTTGAGCTAGATAGGTTCGATCGCTTGTCTTCAACCAGTGATTCTTCACCAATGCTCTCACTGCGTTGAAGATCCAATTGACTTTGGCCAGGAAAAAGCATCTGCAATTCGGACAGACGTGGCATTTTAACACCCCTAGTCGAGTCCCATTCCTGAGATCCTACTCAGCAAGGGACAATAACTCGCCATAATCCATTACGACTTCTTTTCAAAACTTGAGTTATCAAGAAAGCAACTTTGATGCCAAGCTGCCTAGCATCGACAATTAACCAGCGAAGTTCAATGTTTGTGAATGCGAGATTGAGTTCAAGCAGGTCGCAAATGCACCGGTGTGATCGATTTGGTGTCACTTCCGCGAAGCAGTGCGACATTTATAGTGACTGTACAATGTGACGACGGAACCAATGTTCTTGAAAAGCGGATGATGGGCTGATAGCAATTCAGGACTCGAAGACGCGCTGAGGCACCCATCCCTTTCTCCATCTTCATCAGAGCGACAGACACTGATTTGAATCAAGGAAAATATTTTGGAAGCAGAAGTGATTTCGGTAGGGGACGAATTGACCAGCGGCCAGCGTTTGGATACGAACAGTCAGTGGTTAAGTCAGCGACTTGGAGAGATGGGAATCCGAATAACGAGACACACAACGGTTGGTGACGATATGCGAACGAATGTGGACGCGTTTCGTCAAGCAGCGGGGCGTGCGCGATTTGTGATAATTTCAGGCGGGCTGGGACCGACGTTGGACGATTTGACACGGGAAGCTATGGCCGAAGCGTTTGATCGCAAGCTTGAATTGCATGCGCCATCGCTTGAGCACATTGAGAATATGTTTGTGAGGCGACAGAGACCAATGCCCGAACGCAACCGAGTTCAAGCATTTCTGCCTGCTGGAAGCTTGCCCATTTCAAACCCGCATGGTACTGCCCCTGGCGTAGACCTTGGCGTGTTGATCGGTGCCGACCATCGCTGTCGATTGTTTGCATTGCCTGGTGTTCCCGCTGAACTGAAGCAGATGTGGACGGAAACCGTAGAGCCTCGTATTGAATCTGAACTTGGTAACCAGCTTGGTCAGTTGCGTTATCACGCGATTAAGATTTACGGAATTGGCGAGAGCGACGTGGAAGTCAAACTGCCCACATTGATTGCTCGTAACCGCGTGCCAACAGTGGGAATCACGGTCAGTCGAGCAACAATAACGCTCCGCATCGCTGCCCGTAGCCAAACAGAAGTTGAGTTTCAGAGCTTAATCGCACCAACTATTGCGGAGATTGAGGCCGCGCTGGGCGACTTGATTTTTGGCGCAGGCGACGATGAACTTGAGCAAGCTGTTTCGCGTCAGCTTACCGAGCGAGGAATGACGCTCGCCAGTCTCGAAATCGGTGCGTCCAGTTTGATTCCGGACTGTATGCTCGCAGCTTCAGCCGATGCGGGCCATTTTTACGCAGGCGGTGTCGCTTTTCCAACCGTGAAACAAGCTGTAAGTTGGTTACATCGTTCAACCAGCGACGCGCTTCAAACGGAGGCTCCTGAAGCCTTATCGAAATCCGTGGAGCTAAATGAAGTTGAGTGTGGCGGGCTTGCAGAGTTGGTGCGAGCTCGTTTCGGGTCCAATATTGGACTAGCATTTGGAATCTATCCTACGCTCCGCGAGTTGGCAGAATCATCCCGGGTGTTTGGAGTCGTCTATGCGATCAGCATAGCGACGCCCGACGGCCACTCAATCAAAACTGAAAAGCGATCTTTGGCTGGCCATCCGGAAGTAGTTACTGCTCGTATTGGAAAGACGGCATTGGACATAGTCCGCCGCGTGCTGCAGGGGATGCCATCCACCGATGGTTTTACCACCGGCTAACGCTGTGGCTTTCCTTCGGGCATACCGAGCCTAACCCGGCGTACCCCAACTGCCTATACTATTGATGTGTTCCAATCCACTTCTCAAGTCGCTCTCGAACACCGGGGAGGATACGGCAGACGTTAGTTTGATAGATTTTTGTTAGCACTTCATCAGGCAAGTACACGCCATTTATTCGCCACAACCCTTGAGGTGGAACGGGTTTTTCGGAATACGGAAAGTACTGATCGCGTGTTTCCAAAAATCGCCAATAGCTTTGGTATCGCAGTTCGGGCCAGGGACCATCGGTGCCGAACAGGATGCGGTCCTGATACTGGATCAAAAATTCACGAGCGGAATAGGGTTGTCGACCGAGTTCACTGATGCGCGAAGCGATTTCGGTGTAAACGTTGGGATAATCGTCCAGTAACTTGGCGGTCTCTACCAAGTCTTCGCCATCGTTTCCAAGATGGGCCGCGATGAAAATGGTTTTCGAATGGCGGGCGAACAGAGCGTTGCGCGCGGCATGGAGTCCGGCGCGGGAAGGGAATTTGCTGGCCGGAAAATGCCAATCGGGATGCCGCGACAATTCTTCGTAACGTTCGTTTTCCGGAGTGATTGGATCGAAAAATGCGCTCGGGTCGGCGGTATGCATGATGACCGGCAATTGCAGTCGACCGCAAGCCTCCCAAATCGGATCGAATCGCGGATCGTCGATCGCAATTAGACTGTGATCTGGGTTGCGATAGTTCAACCCAAACAACTTGAATATCTTGACTCCACAAACACCGCGCTGCTGTGCGTCCTCGAGTGCCAAGACCGTGCGATGTGCGAAATCTGATTTATGGCAAGCCCAGGTTGCGTGATTGTCTTGTTCACCATCGCCCTGCCAGTCGATATTTGCAAAAATCGCGAAACGGTCTGGGTACTTAGTCCACAAAAATTGCATGTGTTCGTCAAGCGTTAGACCGAGCAGGCCATCTAAACTGATGCTAACGGCGATATGTTGGCGGTCCATCAGGGCGACGAAATCATCCAAATACTTCGGGTCATGCCGCATTTTGATTCGAAAATGCGAGTGGACATCGACCACCGGAAATTTTGCATACTTTAAGTCACTGACTGGTACTTTGATGCGGGGAACCGGCAAGAAATCCCCGAGTTTTAGATCCTGAGTGGTCGGTAGGGGCTGAATTCCTTCGCCCGCGACAGATGGCATTTGAGCCATCAATTGTCCAGGACCTAGCGAGGAAGGTGTCTGCCCGGAGAGGAGCAGCGAGCCCATAATCAAATTCAACCAACTGGAAATTCGCAAAACTCGGGTCTCTTAAAATGCGTAAGTTTGCAGAAGTATTCGACTGTTATGATTGTAGAAGAGATCGTCCTGGAAACTAGCTCCGATTAAGGGGCCCCTGACACTAAAATCAAGCTGGACACTCCATGAGTACGGAAATCTAGCCGCAAGCATGACACTGGGTGCTTTTGTTTCCCGAAATGAGGTTAGAATTCAACGCAGGCACAGCGAGCGAAATTGAAGCCCTTGGATCATATGGGTTGAAACCAGAGTTTGCTATGCAGTCAACTTCAAATAAAGCCAAAATGGTATACGGCACGCATGAGTTCTGACTACACGCAGCAACAGACGCTAAGCGAATTGAACAAAGCTGAGCAACTTAGCCTCCAGTCGTCGGTTCCGCCGGCTGAGGTTCCAGGATTTCGTATTGAGAGATTACTGGGTCAAGGAGCATTTGGACAAGTCTGGTTGGGCCGGGATCTAAATACCGGTCGCCAAGTTGCGATCAAATTCTATTTGCATCGCGGCGGCGTGAATTGGTCTTTGCTCAGCCGCGAGGTCAAGCATTTGGTCAACATGTCAACGGGTCGGCATATCGTGCAAGTACTGGGAGTCGGTTGGGAAGCCGAGCCGCCATACTATGTGATGGAGTTTTTGGAGAACGGTTCCATTGAGGATCTTGTGCGAGCTCGCGGGGCGCTTGGGATCGCGGAGTCGGTGGCATTGTTTCGCGAAATCGCTGAGGGTTTGAACTACGCTCACGGCAAAGGAGTATTGCATTGCGACCTGAAGCCCGCCAACGTTTTACTCGACCACGACTGGCGTCCGCGGCTGGCAGATTTTGGGCAGAGCCGGATGTCGCATGAACAAGCCCCGTCACTGGGGACTCTGTTCTATATGGCGCCCGAGCAAGCTGATTTGGCTGCTTCTGTCGATTCAAAATGGGACGTCTATGCGCTCGGTGCCATTCTTTACACGATGCTCGTTGGCAGTCCGCCGTATCGTTCAGCTGAAATGGTCGAGCAATTGGACACTGCTGGATCGTTACCGGAGCGACTGAAGCGGTACCGTGATACGATCTTTGGCAGCCCTCCTCCAAAGTTGCACTACCGTCGTCGCGGCGTAGACAAACAGCTTTGCCAAATCGTAGATCAATGTTTGTCAAAACGGGCTGAAGATCGTTTCAGCAATGTCCAACAAGTTTTGCAATCACTACAGCGTCGCGATTCGGCAAAGCTCAAGCGACCGTTATATCTTTTGGGCATCGTGGCTCCGATATTGTTGTCGGTATTGATGTTGATGTTCTCGATGCGAAGTATGGGAGTCGCAAAACAGAACTCCCTTGCGGCGGTTCACGAGTGGTCCTTGAAGAGCAACCAGTTTGCCGCTATGTTTGCCGCCCGGACACTTGAAAGCGAAATTGATAAGTTGTTTCGCACCGTGGAAGATGAAGCCAGTCGTACGGATTTGCGCGACGGATTGCTGAAATTAATCAAATCAGCTTCTGGGGAATTGGACTTGATCGCCCGCGGAAATAGCAAAGTTGAACATATCGCAGCGCTGACTAAGCATCCAGAGTACAAAAGTTTTGAATCCTACCTAGCGGAGCGAATTGCCAGGTTAAAGCGGAGGGGCGGTAGCGCTGCATCTTTCAATAGTCTATTTGTGACCGATGCCCGGGGAACAAACGTATCCATCGCTTTTGGTGACCCGCAAGAAAAGTTTTCGCAAAGCCCCGTAGGACGCAATTTTGCTTTTCGAAGTTACTTCAACGGTGACCATAAGGATGGCGCTGAAAGCTCGTTACAGGCCTTCACCGCTACCTCGCATACGCACTTGTCTGGATCATTTCGCAGTACGTCAACTGGCAAATGGAAAGTCGCGATAAGTTCTCCGATTTGGCCGGAAAATGGCGACGATGAGTCAGAGGAAGCACTCAAAAAAATCAAACCGATAGGCGTGTTGGTTTTGACGATTAATCTGGGCGACTTCGACTTATTGGGGGCAACTGAGTCACCAGGTTTACAATCGCGTCTGGCCGTTTTAGTCGATGGACGCGCTGGAGCCCAACAGGGGACGCTGCTTCAGCACCCGGTATT
>JANNNN010000929.1:0-3264 GCA_031398555.1 Planctomycetia bacterium
GGTAGCGGAATGCGTCAAGCATTTCGGACCGCGGACGTCCTCGCCTACAAACGTGCCTAGCCCTAGGGAATGATTTGGAAATCGACATTGGTCTGACCAAACTTATGGCCCTTCATGTCTTCAATCGTCAACTTCAACGTATAACGACCCGGCTTAACGTCTTGCGGCATATAAATCCGGTAAGCGATGAAATAGTCCCGCCGTTGATTGCGACAGATGTGCTCGTCGGGTGGCAACAATTGATCGGCTACGCGACGTCCGTTACTGTCGACAATTTCATAGCTACCTTGAAGTTGCGTTTCAAATGCATCTTTGACTGGTGTCGATACAAAGTTGTCGAGCTCGCAGTACAGCAGTAGCTCCTGGTTTTGACGGAAATGATACTGCGGGAATTTGCTCAAAATTCCAAAGCTATCGACTTCGGTGCAAAAAGTTGCATTCTGAATTTCAAGATTGCTAACCGCAGCCAAACTCATTTGGGCTTTGCGATGACTTTGAAGAGCTAGCGTCCACCGCCGATTCAGGACTGGGTTGCCCTTAGGATCCGTTGCGGCGTGAATGGCTTGAAATTCATGCTGAAAGAACTCTTGTTCGTAGGCCTGCAAATTTTCAATTGGTGTCATAGCGCCTTCCAAGTCATCCAAGATCAAGCTGAGCATGCGTTTTTTTGCCTCGATCGAAAGCTTTTGATCGGGACTTAGCACGACCGTGCTATCCGAGTGTGCTTGCAAAGCGGCCAGTGTTTCACTAGCTAGAACACGCCAATCAGTTTTAGCGTTTTCAATTTTGATCTTTGCTTCTGAACCTGCATCCACGCCTTCAACTGCGCTCGCCTTAACGACTGGCGATTTAGGTTCCTGGGTAACAGCTTCTGGCGGATCTACTTTAGCATGCAAAGTCCGTACAACGCCTGTTTGAATCCGTTCCCCATCACGTGATTGAGGGTGCTTCGCATGCTCTTCGGAGGCCAGTCGTTTGGTTGATGGATCACGTTTGACCTCGTGTGAAAGCAAAGCTTGTTCTGCTTTATCTTTGCTACCCTGAGTTTGACTTGCCGATTCGCTTTCGAATGAGGACGATTCCCCATCGTCGCTCATCGTAAAATTGGGTGATGATCTTTTCGCCAATAAACCTCCAGCGTCTTCCAAATGCTTGTTCTTCATTGCTTCCATTTGGCGGCGAAACACGTCTTGAGGTTCCGAAGGCAAATCTTCCCCTAACGCATATTCTTCAGCGTCGTCGGAAATAGCACGAGATTGGCCCTCGGGACGCGGCGCGGTAGCTCTCGCATTGTCATCCGTAGAAGGGCGGAGTCGCGATGAAGCAAACGCTCGCGGCGTTCTGGCTTCATTCTTTTCCGAGACTACCAGGGCATCAAAGTTATCCGCTTTTTGGAACCAAGGTCCACGGCATCCAACCGTTGCGGCAGGAACTAATAACATCAACAAGAACAGCCGAAATGCGAGCCGAATTGTCGACGAACTTTGAATCGAGGCGTGCTTGCCCATTTTGGATTGCCTTCCTTAGCATATGTGCGCAGCGCACCCGGCGCATGCTGACCTGGATTGATATAGAGAAAATCAATTTCCAACACAAGCGAAGCTGGGCAAAGTGAGACAAACGCCCAATGTGCTCTTCGACTTCCAATCTCGCGCAGGGCAATGGTGAAGCGCTCAACTCGTGCTATCCCAGCCAGCCATTAACTTGGCATAATCTGTGCCGGTCGATACCTTGCGAGTATCTCTGCCGGTCAAAGGTCTGCTAGATCGGCGATTGCTGTCACAAGTTCTTGCAAAAACCTGGCAGCCGGGGCTCCGTCGATGATGCGATGATTAAAGGTTAAACTCAAACTTAACGTGTGCCGCGCAATGATCTTTCCAGCAGGAGTAGCGGCTGGTTCCATCCGAATCGCACCGAGCCCCAGGATCGCAGACTCAGGCAAGTTGATCACGGGAGTAAACGCGTCGATGCCAAATGAGCCTAAGTTCGTTACCGTGAAAACGCCGCTTTGCATTTCACTTGCCACTAACTTACCTACTCGCGCTCGTTCGACCAGTTCATGACTTTTTTCGGCGAGCTCGCCGAGCGTCAAGCCATTGACGTTTTGAATCACCGGCACCAGCAGCCCGTCTTCCGTATCGACGGCCATCCCGATATTCATTTCATGTTCGCGAGGGATAACAATCGCATCCTGTTCCCAACGACCCGCTATGCGAGGATGTCTTGTCATAATCTCCGCAATCAACTTGATGATAATATCTTGGTAACTAGGAACCGACGACGAACTAGATCTTGATTTCCATTGCGATCGGAGCGCAATGAGTTTCGTTGCATCCGCCTTCGTCGTCAAAGTTACTGGGACTGTGCGCTGGCGGCTGAACGTTAGTCGTTCAGCAATAATACGGCGGCGTGTCGTGATCGGTTGACGTACTCCGAAAGTGACAACTTGTGTGCCCGCCTCGCGAACATCGCGCTCGCGCACGCGCCCGTTCGCACCGCTCCCTCTGAGCAACTTCCAATCCACGTTCAACTCACGAGCAACTCGACGCGCTCGCGGACTAGCAATCACGCGGCTGCCTGCACCCGTAGCTTGGGACCATTTGTCCCGAGCAGCAACTGGACAATCGCGCAGGTCAACACATGCGCTGGTCGCTGGCATGTTTGCTGGGATTCTTGCGGAAATTTTGTCCGCCGCAGGCGATCGCGCCCGCATAACATCCTGTGACGTGATTCGACCACGCGGCCCGGTACCAATAACTTGACTCAACTCAATCCCGACATCGCGAGCCATCCGACGGACGGATGGTGAAGCAACAGGCGTCGCAGTAGATGTTTGCGACGAAGCGACACTAGCTGCTTCTTCACCCTCGGTCGATTTGGAATTTAACCATGGCAAATCCTCACCCTTAACGACAATATAGCCAACAATCGTCCCGACTTTGACCACAGTTCCCACGTTCGGTCCGTTAGGTGAAATGCGCAGAATCCCTTCGTCGATGGATTCAATATCCTGAATCGCTTTTTCACCTTCAAGTGAAAAAAGGGTTTCGCCCGATCGAACGAAATCACCATCCTTCTTTAACCAGCCCGAAAAGGTTCCCTCTTCCATGGACCAACCCAATCGCGGTATGACGATTTCAAAAGCCATATTTACTCCTGACTCAATGATCGAATGGCGGCGGCGATGGCGTCAGCGGTCGGCACAACGGCGTTTTCGATCGACGGACTATAAGGCGTCGGTGTGAAGACGCCCGTCAAGCGACG
>JANNNN010001006.1:0-2023 GCA_031398555.1 Planctomycetia bacterium
CGCGCAGGCCTGTTGGTAAAGCTCGGGCCACCAGTTTCGATGTTCTGTCAAACCCTGCTCACGGTCAGCTCGCCAGTGACTGAGCACGCGGCTCCAGCATTCATCACCATAGCTCAAGGCTTCATGAAGTGAACTAAAACGCGGAACATACCAGCGACGACCGATCTGAGCATGCAGAACTTCGTCGGCCCAGTCGAAATCCTGGAACAAGCCCGAAAGCGGATCGCCGCTCTGCACGCCAACTTCGTATTCGTAGCGTTTGCCAGTCCGCGGCATCAGTCCCTGCTCAATAAAAAACAGCACGCCATGTCGCTCGCGAGCGCTGAGTTGTAAATTTAAGTTGCGTGACCAAGTAAAGTTAATCGGGATTTTGCGCCAGTCCAAGCCTTGTGCCGCAAAGCCGACTTCGCCCATCATCGCGTGCCGCGCTTCGTCCCATAGTTGGCGCATCATTTCCTGATGAAATTCCCACGGCTCTTGCGGGCCCAATTCCACCAGGATACTTGCCATCATTTCAGGGACATCGATCTCTCGAATGCGTTTGTAATACATCATCAGTGTTTTGTCGCGAGCCAAGAAACGTTCGTCGTATAAAAACGCCTCAGGGTTCACACCTGCATTGTAAGAATCCTGAAAACGCTCATCCCGTCGCGGCTCTTTAACGAAACAATACGGCTCGCGGGAATGCATCGGCTCAGGCACTTGAAAACGATTTACTTGGTCATTGGTTGCTTGCGTGCCATCCAATTCGCCGGCTGCTTGCAAACACTGCCGCAACATACCGAGCCACATCGCAGATTCTTCGCGAACTTTGCCAGTCACCAACTGCTGAACGGCCGCTTCCCCAAACTGAGCCGCTTCGGCCAGCTCGAATTCCATCAATTTTGCGATCCGAACTGTCGGCGCATCAGCCAGCGGATGCGCATCTTCCTTCAGTCGGTTGCACGCTCGCAAGACCGCTGGCAATGCGGCTTCATACACACCCATCAGCAGCGATTCTGTCGTCGGGGCAGCGATGACTTCATCCATCAGTCGCTCGAGTCCCGCGTGCGGGATCTTGTCCAGACCCAAGGGTGGTTCTCGCATTTCGCTAACACGCTTGCGAATCAACGTAACTTGTTCAGCACACAGGTAAGCGTGGTAACTAAATGCGATTTTCAGTTCATAAATAGGTTCGCCTGTAATTCTCGCGGTTAAAGTTTCGTACAACCGCTTCAGCACATAATGGATGCGTTTTAGGCGTTCGACGCTTTCATCCAAGCTCCAATTGCTCTCTACCGCTCGTCGCATCGATGATAAACCCGCCAGCGGTGGCAAGCGACTGTAGGATTCGTAGTTTTTTAGATCGGGAATTGCCATGGTCGCAGTCGCTTTGAAATATTGTAAACCCATTTCCAATAGTTTACTGCATTTTTCATTTTCGTTTAGCAGCTAGTGCTTCAGCACAATTTAATTTTGGGTTGCTCAAGAGCTAAAGCCACGATTATTGAGGTAGAGGAAGCCCTCAAGGGCTTCTTGACTTTATCACTTCCACAAGAAATTTGGTTTCGGTAGTAACCCGCAGCGTCAGCGAGGGGTGTCTGATCTCTCGCTGACGCTTCGGGTTACTATAAAATCAACAGCGCTAGACGCATTCCGCTATCCCAAAATTAAAGTTGGATGACGCAGTAGCGCCGCTGGCTTCCAAAATTTGAAAGTAGGCGCACTGGAAAAGCGTCTCAATCAACGCGGACTCGGCGGGAAATTGGCCGCGTTCACCGACAAAAGTGATCCGGAAGCGAGGCGAACGCGTGCGAGCGCGAGCATATGATCCGCTTGAGCTCGCGCCCATACGTTTTCGGCTTGAATTAACTGCACGTTAGCATTTAGCAGCTGATCAAGCAGCAGACTTGTTCCGCCCTGCGAAGAGTCGAGGAATGCGTTGCCCCAGCGGGCGGTCAGATATTCCAGTTCAGCATGTGCCGCCAAAGTCGAACGAACAGCCGCTTCCAATTCGGAGTAAGCCGCCTCGGCAGACGCAATC
>JANNNN010001032.1:0-3675 GCA_031398555.1 Planctomycetia bacterium
GCACGACATCGGCAAGCTGCGTGAACTCGCCGCGGACTTTCCCATTCAACAACAATCGAAACTCGTCTTCGGATCGATCTTCAAGCGATGGCGGCTGAAATTTTTGATAGTGTGCACGACCAACTGAGATGACGGGCGAATTAATATGAATGCAGTCTTCGAGCAGATCACTTTTTGCAACTGGCGTTAGGTACTTTTCGATGTAATCGCGATACGACACGATCGAATCTGCGGCTGGTAAATCTTCGAGGGCACCTTGAGCCGTTAAGGCGGCAAGACCAAGGGAACTGGTCGCGTTCTCAAATGGAACTTTCAGTGGCAACTCGCCCCACCGCATTAAACGACTGCCGACTCGTCGCGCGTCGAACAGGATTACGAAGTAGCCTAAAAACCTGGCGTACAAGGCTGCTTCAACGCCGACCGGCCCACCGCCAATCACTGCGACAGTGGCCGGTGTATCAATCTCTGGATCCCACTCGAGTTTCATCAAACGTCTTCAATTGCTAGCTGCGCATCGTCCGGGTCAATAAGTTAACCATTAGATCCCCTCTGGCTCTTTTTCGAAGCCCCCGTGATGCGGAAATGACCTAAAACTCCAGCAGGCAACGCTGTGAAGCATTTTTTGGACGAGGAAACGTAGCTGGTGTCGTCATAAGCCGGTGCATGTCAGCGACCACTCCTTCGCATCCGGTTTCTGACGACACCAGCTATCTAACGCAATTCGCTGTCGGCGACAATTACATCTGCTTATCAAGCTGAATTAAACTAGACGGATCAAGTAAAGTGGGTACGATAGAAGCTCCACCGACCCAAAGCTGACTGAGATTTTGTAACCTATGTGCACTCGACGACGCGCGCGTGAAATTGTTTTGCAACTTCTTTATGAAGATGACCTGAATCCAGAGCAGGATCGCAGAGTGGCGGACACTTTTCTGGTCAAGCGACTTGCAGGGAACCGACCGTTGGTGCAGTTTGCAAGAAAGCTGCTTTCGGAAGTCTTGTCAAACCGACGCGAGATTGACAAAGCGCTATCGGCTAGGGCGGCGAACTGGTCAGTCCGGCGGATGGCCGCCATCGATCGAAACATCCTGCGGTTGGCGGCTTATGAAATCCTGATGGGAGACACTCCGGGACGGGTCGCTATTAACGAAGCAATCGAGCTAGCGAAGCGATATGGGGACCGTCAATCGGGACAGTTTGTCAACGGAGTGCTCGACCGAATCTTACAGGAAAAAATTGCGGCAACCGCGGCCGAACCTGCCGCCGAGCCGGCTGCTTCGGTTTCCGCTGAATAGCGATGCGTAACATGCTGTACGCTGTATCAATCAGTTAGAAAGCAGTTTAAGTGGATTCATCTCAGCACGAAGACGACGATGAAGAACAAGGTCTATCGCTAGAGGAACTTAGCCAGACTTACGCGCAGCTTTTGAATCGAGGCGGAACGGGTGATCAAGCTGGTTCGAATCTCGATGTTCAGTCCGCAGCCGAAGCTGAGACCGATTCCTTTCAACCGCTCGAGGGTGAACTTAAGGAGACCGACTCATGCTCGGTAACCCCGACATCTATTCTTGAGTCCGTTTTATTTGTTGGACGCCCCAATAACAGTCCAATTTCGGCGGAAGAGATTGCCGGCTTGATGCGGGGGGTGAAGCCTACCGAAATCGAAGTCCACGTAGCGGAACTCAATCAAGTCTATGCCGAAACCGGTCGTGCCATTCGCATTGCCACAATTGGAAACGGCTATCGCTTGCAATTGGCCGACGATCTGCAATTCATGCGCGATCGATTCTATGGACCCATTCGCGAGATTCGATTGAACCAAGCCGCCATCGATTGCTTGGCACTAATCGCTTATCAGCCGGGAATTTCTCGAGAACAGCTCGAAGAACAACGTGGCCAGCCAAGCGGCCCAGTTTTAAGCCAACTTGTGCGACGTCAGTTGATTGGAATCCGCCGTGAGGGCCAGAAGCAACGGCAACTTCATTACTATCCTACGGATAAACTCTTGCAGCTGATCGGCCTCGGTACGCTCGAGGATCTTCCACAAGTCGAAGAGTGGCAAATGTAAGGCTGGCAAAAAAGAGTTTCGATTTCCCGAATCGCGGACTCTGTAGCTGGTCCCAGAGCTGGCCGCCGTTGCTACAGCCGTTGATTTCAATACTTTGCACGGTCGCACGAGCCCCGTAAACCGCAGCTAGTTTTCTTTTCTACGTTCTGTGATGATACTATTTATGAACGACTTCCAGGGGGGGCTTGCGAGTTCAGTCATGGAACGACTCGACACTGGGCTGATTGCTGCCCAATTCCGCAGGTCGACCTCGCATCGAAGTCGTGATGCCAGAGCTACTGCAGTCGTAGAGCAACTGCTTTCTGAGATACAGTTGCCTTAGCAGTCTGCCTCCAACCGCCCCGCAGTCCGGACATCGTCCGCGCCCATTGTGCACCGATTGCGTCAATCTGGGAATCGCAGCCTAGATGCAAAGGATTTGGAAAGACGACTCAAACGCTCCAGCGTTTCCACCTAACCACCGAGCCCTTTGCATCTAGGCTGCAATTCCCAGATTGTGGGTTCGCTGGTATTTTTTTATTGTCCGTTTGCCTTAACTTCCAAAGCATCCTTGCCTCGCGCACTTTGGCTGCGTAATATTCGCCGGATGCCTAAACGAGATCAAGCTTTCCGATTCATCGATAGCCTTGATTTGGTTTCTCTGCGCGGGATGCGTGGCAGGCCGACGGTCGAGAGCTGCCGCGGCCTTGTGTCAAAATACGGTTCCCATCGTTCATCGCGACGGTTCACTGTGCGAATCTCGAGCAAGTAAATTGCACTTAATCGCTACAACCGAAATACGGAGTGCAGTGCGTAGCGTTAATGAGGGATGGGGAGTCGGAAATAATTCGCATTTTTTTGACGGGGCAGTTTTGTGACCTATATTTCGTTGGGCCGACTTCGTGCATGGATGGCAGCACGTCTACATAAGCCGACATGGATGGTTTAGAAATCCTTCCAGCCGGTTGATGTGCTTCGAGGTTCCCCGATCGCGAAAATGCCCCTGAGTCTCGGAGCGAAGGTACTCGCTCAACTCTATTGGTTTGTTCGCTATTCCACGGTGCACGATGTCAACTCCTCGGAAGTAGCCAATGAGATTCTCCATCCGCGAATGCCTCCGCTTTATACGCTGCGTCGTAGTCGTTGTCGGCTTCGGTTCGATCGTTCACGCTCAGCAACCCACCACACCTGCCCCCCAAGTTGCATCTGAAGTTGTAGACAACCAACTGAGTATTGGTGTTGACCATGAACAAAATCAGCGTTGGTTAGAAGCCATTCAGCACTATGAATCGGCGACGCGAAGATTTCCGGATCATGCGGAATTGAAAAGACGCTTGTTGATCTCGCGACTGCACTACGATGTCCTGCGACGATGTTTGGATGTCACGATGCTAGACAATTTAAAGCAAGCTTCCGTGCAAGATGTGTTGGAACTTTATTCTGAAGTTCTTGCTCGACTTGAGATGAGCTATGTTGATTCGCTAGAAATGACCCAGTTGGTTCGAGGCGGTACAGCTTACCTAGAAGTCGCGTTGACCGAGCCGAAATTCGTCAATGCCTTCTTGGATGGACAGAATCCCCAATTGATCGAGAATTTCCGGACCAGTATTCATCGTCACACACTTTCT
>JANNNN010001051.1:0-8165 GCA_031398555.1 Planctomycetia bacterium
CCGATCCTAGCCGCCAAGTACTAACATGACCTAACACGTAAGTTTGAATTCAAAACTATTTAGTCGTTCGGTAAGGAATATTACGTCGTGTTTACCGGTTGTAACGTCTAGCGCGCCTCCAAATTACTTACCAAAAGCAATTTGATAGTTTCGCGAAACAATCTCCGCAACCTACAATTCAACTTGGAAGCCTGGAATCCCACGAGTACTCGGCGGCCCACGAGAACTTTTGCGGACAGGTGCGTACCTGTTTGGAACTCGAACGATGTGAATTGAGCGATCAAAATGAGCGAAAAAGCGGCCCCGGCGTCGGAACATGCTAGCAAACCATCGATCCTACCGAAGCTGGTCATCTCCGGCTTTGTAAGCTTCGTTGTAATCGCTGAAACCTTAATTTTCTTCTTTATGGTTCCCAGTGGCGATGAAGTGGCTGTACTGGCCGAAACCCGGCTGATCAAAAAACTCGAAGCCAATATGCACGATAAGGGTGAAGCGGTTGTCGAAGAGGACGACGACAAAATTATCGAGTTCCGACTCGGTGAGTACGGTGTATCATTCGTGCCACCCGGAGCGGATCGCACTTATCGCGTCGAATTCAGACTGTTTGGTACGGTGAAGACCAAAGATAAGGAACATGTGGAGAAGTTGTATAACGAACGCATGGGCCGCTTCCGTCACCGGATGATCCTCGAAGTCCGCAATGCTACTTTAAGCGAATTAACGGAAAACGAATTGGGCTTGATTCAAAGACGTATTTTTGTGACAAGTAACGAAATCTTGGAAGAGCCGATCCTTCTGGGCGTTGGATTTCAAGATTATCAACTGACCGAAGAGTAACGAAGCAATAAATATACGCAAAGTCTCAACGGAGCTTTGCGACGCAGGGACGCGACGTATGACACCAGAGGAAATTCAAGAACTTCTGCAAGCGAGCAAAGGTGGGGCTGCCGCTCCCGCCAAACCTGCGCCTAAAGCTGTCGCGCCCGAACCTGTGGCTGAACCTAAACCGACTGCTGAACCACCTCATCGAGCTGAGCGAACCGAATCCAAAGCGGCAAAGTTGCTTGAAGAGGCCGAATCCGCACTCAATCAGATCGATGCCCCAGCAGCGCGGCCGTTTGCACTAGAAGACTTGATCGGCAGTGGCAGTCCTCCCGAAAAAGCCTCGATCGATTTGCTTCGCGACGTTGACCTGGATTTAAAAATTGAGCTTGGTCGTACGAGAATGATTTTGGAAGACGTCCTCAAGCTGCGTAAAGGCTCAGTCGTTACGCTCGATAAATTGGCTGGCGATCCGGTTGACCTTTATGTGAACGGTCGCATCGTCGCACGCGGTGAAGTATTAGTCCTCAATGATAACTTTTGCGTTCGTATCGCTGAGCTGGTTGGTTCTGACGTAATCTTCCGAGATTCATAGTTGAGCCAAGCACTTACACAATAACAGAGTTGCCCTGATGCGACTTGAGTCCCGCAACTCAACCGCAATTGGATAACCCGTTCGGCTCTGAACGCAACCGAACGCTGATCGACAAGGAAGTCGACATGAGACCCATAGGCAGATTCATCTGTTGCTTAATCGCATTGCCTGCGTGTGTTGCGACGGCTCAAAACAACCAACTTGGCTATCCCGCACCAACCATTCACAATAGCGGTCAGAGCGCGACGGCAGTCCCCTTGCCAGCTCTCCCCAACTCCAACACGCCCGCCCACGGACATCTTTCTAACGCTGCCTGGGTCGCCAGCCCAACCGCACCCGCTAATGTCGCGCAAGCCAACGTTACGCAGGCCAACTACACCGCACCGGCTTCGAATTCCACCTTAACTCAAGTCGACCAAGCTGCGACAAAGCGAACTCCACTCAACTCAAAAAAACTTGATGCTTCGCTCGCAGACGACAAACGATCTGGCAGCAATACTCTGCAAATGCTCTTCTCGGTCGGCTCCAGTCTGCTGATCGTGATCGGTCTATTTCTAGGTGTTGCGTGGTGTTACCGAAAGACGCTCAACACATCCTTGGGCGGCATTCCCAAGCAAGTGGTCAGTGTTCTTGGTCGAACGGCTATCGCACCGCGACAGCAATTAATTCTAGTTCGCTTCGGCTCGAAACTGGTCCTGGTCAGCCTGAATCAAGGCGAGACTCGAACGATCAGTGAGATTACAGATCCGATTGAAGTCGACCAACTGGCCGGTAGTTGTGAAAGCCATCAGCCGCATAGCTTGACGAATTCCTTCCGCACAATCTTGAATCAGAGCGGAGGTGCAGTGTGATTGCCGTCAACCCTATAAAACACGTGGCAGTACTGACGATCATCGCGCTTGCAACAATAAATACGAACACAAATGCAGTTGCCCAGTCGGGTTTGCGGGCACAGAGCCTTAAAAACAACGATCAGATTTCGAGTAGTCCTGAAAACGGACAGAGCACCGATATCGGAAAAAGTCTTTTCGAACGTATCTCGCAAGCTGGGCAGGGGGATGGAAACGAATCCGCTTCGTCATTCTTGCTTAGCGGCCCAGAGCAATGGACCAGTCGCAAAGGACTTTCGAGCAGTCTGCAGATTCTCATCCTGCTGACAGTACTGAGTCTTGCGCCAGCAGTTCTTCTGATGACCACTTGTTACGTACGAATCATCGTCGTTTTGGGATTGTTGCGACAGGCACTCGGCACTGGTCAGTTGCCTCCAAGTCAAGTCATCACGTCGATCTCTTTATTCATGACTCTTTTTATCATGACGCCGGTTTGGAACGAAGTTTACACCAAAGCTATTGCTCCCTACACGGCTGAAGGTTCGACCATGACGATGGAGGACGCTTGGCAGGCTGGCGTTGAACCCATGCATCGATTCATGAGTCGGCAGATTGACATGGCCGGCAACGATGAAGATGTTTTATTGTTCTTTCGCTACTACAGTCCTAACGGCTCCGAGCCAACCAGTTTTGAAGAAGTGCCGCTTCGCGTTTTGCTTCCGGCTTACATGCTCAGCGAACTGAAAACGGCGTTTTTGATGGGTTTTCAGATTTTCTTACCCTTTCTGCTTATCGATCTTGTGGTTGCCGCGGTCACGATATCAATGGGGATGATGATGCTACCACCAGCCATGATCTCGTTGCCATTCAAATTGCTACTGTTTGTCCTGATCGACGGTTGGCACTTGGTGATCGGCATGCTTCTCGAAAGTTTTGGAACTCAAGTTTGAAGTGCGCGACTGCGCTAAAGGTACTCCCATGGAAACTGGTCACGCCGTTGAATTGGTACGCCAAGCTGTCTTTACGGCCATGTTAATCGGTTCGCCGCTACTGATTGTTGGGATGGTAATTGGCTTGGTGGTTAGTTTGCTACAAGCGCTCACTCAAATCCAAGACCAGACTTTGAACGCTGTTCCGAAAATTGTAGGGATGGTTCTGGCACTCGTGTTTTGCTTGCCTTGGATCGCTGATCGCATGATTGAGTATACGAAGCGAACCTACACGCAGATTCCGGAAGTTGTTAGTCGATGAACGATGCGCTAGTAACATTGTTGAGCCAGCCGCTTTGGGTTTTCCTCGCGGTGCTGGCGCGCGTTAGCCCGCCGCTCATGTTGGCGCCACCCACTCGATCTTCAGCCGTTCCAATGCGAGTGCGAGCTGGAATTGCGATTGGTCTATCCGCGTTGATAGCGCCGCTCGCCTACAGCAACGCGTCACCGATTCCGAGAGATCTAATCAATATTATCCTTGGAATGACCGGCGAGATCATTCTAGGGTTGATGCTTGGCAGTATCATTCTGCTGGCTATGACGAGTTTACAAATCTCCGGTCAGATGATCGGAAACCTCGCTGGTCTGGATCTTGCGACGAGCGCAGATCCAAACACCGATGAGGAGATGCCGGTAATTGCCAACATGCTCGGTTGGTTGGCTACGGCGATTTTTGTTGTGCTCGGTGGCCATCGTCAGTTGCTTGACTGCTGCATGGAAAGCTTTGCCAACTATCCGGTTGGGGTGGTGCAGTTTCAGTCCAGCTGGCTGGACGAACTGGACGCCATCATGCGCCATACTTTTCTAATCGGCATTCGCGCCGCTGCGCCGTTGGCGGTCGCACTATTGCTTTCCAACTTGGTCACAGGACTACTTGCTCGAACTCTGCCGCAGCTGAACGTACTGGCCATCGGCTTCAACATCAACGCGATCGCCCTGCTGACTCTGCTGTTCCTTTCCGTCGGAGGAATTGCCTGGGTTTTTCAAACGGAACTGTCCGTTTGGCTGGATAGTTGTCATCGCATCGCAGCGGGAGGAAGTAGTTAATGTAGCCTAGGCTTCTAGCCTGGGGGTAAACCTATCGGCAGTAAGCTAATTTCTTAGGAATCAAGATTGTCTGAGAGCGCGGGTGACAAAAAACATGATGCAACGCCGTATCGCCGCCAGAAAGCCCGCGAGCAAGGGCAGATTGCGCGCAGTCAAGACCTGGGTTCTGCGCTCGTATTGCTGATCGCGGTAATGATCCTTGGATGGTGGGGCCCCTCGGTTTTGAAGACGCTGGCTGACATCATGATCGCCAGCATGACGTCGACCAATTACTGGACAATCAGTTCCCGATCCGCGTCGGGCGTGATCAATGTCAGCTTCTTGCAGTGTCTCTATGCCGTATTGCCAATCATGCTTAGCGTTTGTGCTGTGGTGCTGGTAAACAATTGGTTGCAAGTTGGTTTTTTGTTTTTGCCAGAGAAGCTCAACTTAGACTGGAGTCGCGTTAATCCGCTTGCCGGTCTGAAACGACTGTTTGCATTGCCCAATGTCGCCCGAATTGGATTTGGCTTGCTTAAAATTGGCTTGGTGATAGCCGTGATTTCAATTGGGGTCTGGGGTCAATGGGACACAATCCTGGGTTCCCATAAATTGACGGCGGGCGAAGTTGGCGGCTTGATCTGGAACACGACACTCGACATGTGCATGCGAACGGCTGGCGTGCTGTTCATCTTGGCCATATTCGACTATGGATTTCAGTGGTGGAAGATCGAGCAAGATCTGAAGATGACGGACGATGAAATGCGCGACGAAATGAAAATGATGAACGGCGACCCACAGATGGCCGCTCGACGTCGCGCATTCCAGAGGCAGTTGATGATGAACCGCATCCAATCGACGGTCCCTAAAGCTGACGTCATCATCACCAACCCAACCGAGTTGGCAATTGCGATTCAGTTTGATCCGAAAACGATGCCAGCTCCGATCGTGTTAGCAAAAGGGGCCGGTGAAGTAGCGGCAAGAATTCGTAAGATTGCCTTGGAGCATGGTGTGCCCGTCGTTGAACGTAAACCCCTTGCCCAGGCACTCTATAAGACCGTCGATATCGGCCAGATCGTTCCAGTGGATCAGTACAAAGCGGTCGCTGAAGTGCTTCGCTACGTTTATCAACTGCAAGGCAAGAAGATACCAGGGCTGGATCGTTAATGCTCAGCCTCTGCCGACTAACGTCGCAGATTCCTCGATCGCATCTGCCCAATCTTCATCGACCGTATCGATCACTTCATCATCGACAACAATTAACACTCGCTTCGATCCAAGAAGACCCTGCGGATTCAAACTGTAGTAGCGATCCAAATAATTTGGATGCTGATAACAGGTCGCTAGTAATTGTTCGACGCATTCATTGGTGATGGACAGCGGATCCGCACTTGGCTCAAGCACAATTTGCATCGTCGTGTGCGGGCAATCTTGAAGGACTGTTTGGATTACTTTCTGCATTGCTTCTAAATGTTCTGGCAACTCGATCGCTTTGAACCACAAGGTTAATGCTTGAGCTCGCGCGCTTGCCGGCGGAAGCTCGCGACGATCGCCATCAAAGTCGATACGAACACACTCCACCCACTCGCTCGATGGATCGAATTTTAACTTAGGATCTGGAAATGGATCCCATTCTGTTTCGAACACTTCTTGAGCATCCGCCATCAACTCATACAGGTCATCGGTCTTCAGCGTTGGAGTTTCAAGCACATAGTAGGGCGGCCGCGGTTGGAACTGCAGACCCAACTGCTGTGCTTCGGATCGAAATGCAGTTCCAGGTAGAATCGCCAAGTTGAACACTTGTGTCGAAGAGAACATTTTACTGGAAGAGAGATAATCGAATCCGCGCCGAACGGACGCTTTCGAATCGCCTGGTAGACCAATGATTAAGTCGACTTTCACCCGAATGCCTGCGTCGAGCAGGGCTGAAACGCCCCGTTCAAACGCCTTCATATTGTTGCGTCGATCCATCAGATCTTGAGCCGCCGGATCCACTGACTGCAAACCGATTTCGACTTCAGTAAAGTTGGCGGCTCGCAGCAGTTTTGCAGTCTCGGGTTTAATGCCTTCAGATCGAAGTTCACCAAAGTAGTTGAAGCGTTGATCGGGATTTTCTCGCGCAAGCAGTCGGAGGAATTCATCGAAATCCTTACGCTGATTCAGCGTTGGATCCAGGAGAATGACTTCCGTTACATCTGCTTCGCGAGCATGTTTTAAGTTTGCCTTGATCTTTTCTTCCGACACAAAATACAACGCATCGTAGCTCTTCGGGTAATAGCAGAATTTGCACTTGAACACACACCCGCGAATCGTCTCCAGCAAGAGCATGCGTTCGTCAGCGGCATCTAAAATACCGTACAAATACGGGGATGAGACGTCATCCAAGTTCGCAAGTGGTTTGCGAAACAGCGGAATGCGAGGCTCTGCCTGCCGCCACAGTCCAGGAATCAACCGGTGGCCCTCTTCGCCAGCTAACATTGCTTCCAACAATTCGCTAAATGTCTGCTCGCCTTCGCCGACCACCGCGTAATCGACGACACCCGAAGCGAATACCCAAGCATTGTCGTTTGTAATCTCTGGACCACCGAGAACGACAATGATCTCCGGTCGCAGAAGCTTAAGTTGAGCAGCGATCCACAGGTTTCGGTCGATGTTCCACAAGTAGCACGAAAATCCTACGATCCCTGGCTCACGCGCAACAATAGCTTCCACGATGCCCAAGTCCGAGCTGTAATTACAGATCTTGGGTGGTAGGATTTCAAACTGAAAATGCTGATCCAGACCGCGACTGCGAGCGTGCAGAATGAGGTATCCCGCCGCGAGCGGTACATTGCCGACAATCGGTGACGGCCCCGCCGGTGGGATTGGCAACTGTACAAATAGGACCGACCTAGGAAGGTTTCGTGCGCTAGTGTTCAAAAATGGCTCGGTGCTTGAGAGAACTTTAGATCTGTAGCGATTGAGAACGCTTTGTGCGAAACGGACCCAGCAAACGATGTCCGACACCGCGCTGGCCAGTTCCAGATACCTATTAAACATCAAGCGATTCAGTTACGCGAGAGCTACGCTCAATCACTAAAGTCGGCGTAGAGCAAGAACATCCCAAGCACTATCTGAAACAACGCCACTGCACCTGCCACAAAACCAACCCTACGGAAGCGGCAATGGGCGAGCAGTTCGATAATCGCTAGAACCAAAACATTGCCAGCATATTTAGCCGTGATAAATGCTGCCGCATGCTGCAATTTACATTCTGGACCGTTGTCGACTCCCAGCAGCCATCGACCAACCGGGTTTAATTCCAATTGCGGCATGGATTCGACGTATTTGACCGTCAAGTAGATATCCAATGCTGAAACCGCCAAGATGATGCACTTGCAAATTAACAGTCCCCATACGCTCCCGAGGGCGATACTGGCCAGACTGATCATTCGGGTTGCTGAATGAAGGCAGCTCTCAAACCAACTCCGTTCAATCCGAGGGGTCGAAAATCGTTCCGATCCGAGTGCAGATATTGAAGACATTTCCAACTTCTCCCAACCAAGAATCCAATCACAGCTAGACCGATTCTAAAGCAACGCAAACGGCGTTCCATTTACCATTAACATTTCCAGGGAGCATTTAAAGTCGTAAAATAGCGCATTCGAAGAGTCGGAGGGGCGAGGTGTTCTCCGCGGAAAAAAGCGGATTTTCGAGGAGCGGATCTTTGTAGCATGCATGCGGAAATAAGTAGCAACTCTCCCCCCGATTCCAGTTCGCATAAGGCAAACGGACAATAAAAAAATACCAGCGAACCCACAATCTGGGAATTGCAGCCTAGATGCAAAGGCCTGGAGGTCAAATGGGAGCGCGGGATCTTTGAGTCGTCTGACCAATTCCTTTGCATCTTGGCTGCAATTCCTA
>JANNNN010000503.1:0-7812 GCA_031398555.1 Planctomycetia bacterium
TGGAATTATTACGATGAATCGCGGCAAGTAGTGGCGCCCCATCAAAGCGAGTGGTAGAACGGCGAGCGCAATCAGTGTGACCCGCCATACAATGTCCTGCTTCAGTGGTGCCCTCCGCATCACACCATCCGCAAGTAGCACCGCGAAAAGTAAAAACAGAGTCGTCAACAACCCGAACAGTAGAATATCGATCATTGCGACTACCCCAGATTATGGCTGAGCCTTCTTTTTTTCCGCAATCAGTTTCCTAATCAACTCCAACTCCTTAGCACTTACCGATCCGGCATCCAGCAGTGCCACCATCAGTTTGTCAGCCGCTCCATCAAAGACCGAATCGACAAATTGCTTGGCGACGCTTCCCATCGTTTTCTTTTCGGTGACCGTCGCTTTGTAGAGATGCGCATTGGCGACAGCGCGCTTCGTCAACCAACCTTTCTTTTCCAGCCGATCCATCACAGTGAGCACTGTATTGCGGGCCACAGTTCGCCGTTCCGACAACGACTGCCATACGTTGGTCACGGTAACTTCACCGCGCCCCCAAATCGCCTGCATGAGTTCAAGCTGAGCATCGCTAAGTGGCGGCAACTCGTTCACCCAATTCATTGTTTACTCTCCTCAATCACGCCCATTCATCCGCCGTTGTAGGTCAGTGAACTAAAAAAGCGTCTGCCGGCTGCTCAAGCACCTACACACGTAGGACTTTACCGCCTCACGTAGGGAATGTCAAGCGCGTGAGCACCCGCTATTCATACTGACTCTACGCAGCAATCACCAACTCAGTCGATTACCTGGGGGAGCCGTACGGGCCTTGGGTTCTGAGAGGGTCGCCCGCAATTGGCTGAAAGTAGACGTTGCTTCAGGCGGTCGATAATTTCAGAACGAGGGAACTTTCAAGCTATCCGGAAAAGCTTTTTCATGAGCCATGGGTGCGCTTTGGCTTAATCCGTCCGAGCCAAACTGTTCTTGCTACCACTTTTGGCCGTTAGAAAACTAAGTATTGGCATTGTCAAATCTAAAATCGTATCAAAGACGGAATTTTCATTCCCGTTGGACAGCCAGCAAGGTGACGTCATCGACGAATTTTGGACGATTCGCATGCACGCGAAGCAACTCGAGACAATGATCTAAAACATTTTCGAGTTTTTCTACAGCTTGTTCCTCACAGGAATTTTTAAGTCGTAATTCACCGAAGCTTTGATCCTCGTCGTTCATCTCTTCAACCATTCCATCGGAGTAGAGATACAGCCGATCGCCCTTGGACAGTTCAATCGTTCGCTCGTCGTAACCTTCGGTATCGGCATAGCCCAAGCCAATGGGGAGGCCGCTCAACGGTGGCTCGAGCGAATCGCTTTTTGCGCTAAGGTGAATCGGATTGCAGTGCCCTGCGCTGGAATAGATAAAGCTCCCAGAGTGCGTATCCAGCACACCGTAGATCATCGTAACAAAGTGCTCAGTACGCTCCATCGGGAACAGTTCGTTAAGCCGCTGAATCACATTGCGCGGAGCGGCAAAAGGTGCGTCTTCCTCGTTGTGAAGGCGAACCGAACCGGCTTGAGTGTCATTCAATATATGAGCGATCGACACCGACAGCAAAGCCGCCGGAACTCCGTGGCCACTCACATCCCATAAGCAGATGGATACCCACCGATTGCCGAACTCTCGCACATGCAAACCGTCACCGGCAAGTTCATCGCACGGCTCAAATCGCCAATCGAAACGAAACCCGCCGAGTTCCGGCAAACGATTGGGTAACCCCGCTTGCTGGACCGCAAAGGCAGCATTCAAACTCCGCTGCATTCGATCATTGGCTACCTCTAGATTTTTTGTCGCGAGTTTCAAGGCGAGCTGCGTCTCAACTCTCGCTTTAACAATCGGGAAATCGATCGGCTTGGTTATGTAATCGTTGGCTCCCATGCTGAGACCTCGCACAACATCCTCGGACTCGCTGAGCGCTGTGGCCAGGATAATAGGCAACTGTGATGGCGAGTGAACTTGACGAAGTAACTGAAGAACCTCCAGCCCACTTAGGCCTGGCATGAGTATATCGAGCAGGATCAAGTCGAAACGATTCTCCTCGATCATAGCCAAAGCCCGATGTCCACTTTCTGCTTCGCAAATTTCGTAGCCTAAACGATTCAGTCGCCGCGAAAGCGCATCGCGATTCATTTCGTTATCATCGACGACGAGAATCTTCCCCGTCTTCACGAGCGCCGTCTTCACGAGCCGATCTCCTCAGCCGAATTGGACAACAGCTTCTCGATCAGCTCCATGAGTTTGTCAAGTTCGACCGGTTTAGTATGGTAATCAGTGCATCCAGCTTCGATCGCCCGTTCACGGTCACCTTGCATGGCGTGAGCCGTCAGGGCAATGATAGGCACAGTAACACCATTTGCTCGAATCTGGCCAGTCGCTTGCCAACCGTCCAGCTCTGGCATGTTCATATCCATCAGAATCAAATCTGGGGCATCGTCGCTGGCTTGCTGAACCGCTTCGCGACCTCCAATGGCTGTGGCAATGTCAAATCCACGGCGTTGTAGTCGTCGCGCCAAAACGTCGCGATTGTCCTCATTGTCGTCAACTATTAATATGCGTGGCATGATTGCTGGTAATCCATGGTTTGAAGAAAATTAGTGAGACGCTTTAGAATTGGCGTTTTTCCAATTGTTAATCCGTATTCCAATTCATTCATTTTCCATCAGAATCCTTTACTACCTCAGTTACGAATGGTACTTTCGCTGTAACGGACGCAACCACACGCCGGATTTCATCGAGCAATCGTTGGCGATTAGAAGTCCCTTTGGTTAGGACCTTTTGAATACCGCCATTTAGACGCATTCGATCGTCTTGGGTCAACTCTTTGGCCGTTAGCACCACGACTGGAATGGTCTTCCATTGCTCATGTTCTCGGAGATGCTCTAGGAATTCCAAACCATCCATAACTGGCATCATTAGGTCCAACAAAATTAGAGCGGGCCGTTCATGAGTGAGTTGCTGCAACGCCTCAGCGCCGTCGCCCGCCTGGAGAATTCTCCAGCCCTGCTTGCGCAGAGTTCGGTCCAATGCGCGGCGGATCGTTTCATCGTCATCTACGATGAGAATGGATGCGTCTTCGGCGATTAAATAACGACGTAGCAAGGAAACCAATTTAACTCGATCAATGGGCTTTACTAAGTACTCGGAGGCACCAAGCACGAAGCCCAATTCCTGGTCTTCACTGACCGATTGCATGATCACCGGAATCTCCGCCAGTTGTTCGTCTGCCTTCAAAGTCAAAAGGACTGACCAACCGTCTACTTTGGGCATATTCACGTCCAAAATAATGAGATCTGGGGCGTGCTCATGCGCCATCTGCAATCCTTCTGCTCCATCTGCAGCGGTGATACAGCGAATACCTTCGTTGACCAACACGCGGCTGAGAATGTCGCGAATCGCTGGATCATCGTCGATCACCAACACCGTACCGAGCACGGTCGCTGTAGTGGGAATGGACGCGGACAGTGCTTTCAAAACTGCATCATCTGAGTCGGACGTTTGAGTTAGTTCAGAAGACGATTGAGCGGCGATTAACGGAATCTTGACCGTGAACGTCGTGCCACGTCCACGTTCACTATCGACGGTAACGTCACCACCCATCAAGTCTGTGAATCTACGGATGATAGCCAATCCCAATCCAGTTCCACCGTACTTCCGAGTCGTAGAGGCATCGGCTTGCATAAATGGCTGAAAGAGCCGCGACACCTGCTCTTCGGTCATGCCGATGCCTGAATCGGTCACCGAAAAAACCATGAACTCTGCTTTCACGTCGCGTTGAACATTCAGAACGATGGCGCCATTATCAGTAAACTTACTGGCATTCGACAGCAGATTATAAAGCACCTGCCGGATCTTCGTTATATCACCATCCATCTTGTTCGCATCGGGGCTGATTTTAACTTCGATCCGATTGTGATTCTTTTCGATCAACGGTTCGACCGTACTGACCACCTCATCGACCATAGACTTAACGTCAAATGTTTCCCGGTACAGTTCCATCTTTCCAGCTTCGATTTTTGACAAGTCGAGTACACCATTAACCAAATCTAACAGATGCTTGCCTGCGGAACGAATACGCTTCAAATCGGGAATAAATTCAGGTACGCTGGCATCCTCGGCCTCTTCGGCAAGCAATTCGCTGTACATGATTACGGCGTTCAGCGGTGTCCGCAGTTCGTGACTCATGTTCGCGAGAAATTGGCTTTTCGATTCATTAGCGATTTCGGCAGCATGCTTCGCCGCTTCCAAATCATGCAGGGCACGCAGGCGAAGTGTAATGTCTTTAAATGTAATAACCGCACCTTCGATTGTGCTTTGGTCGCGGATCGGAAAAGAGGTGTACTCGACGGGAAATGAAGTCCCATCAGAGCGCCAAAACAATTCGTTATCGACTTGACATCCGCCACCGGTCCGCAGGGCTTTTAGAATCGGACAATCCGAAGTTGGATACGGCTGCCCGGCGGAATCGGTGTGATGCGTAATCGCGTGCATGTTTTTTCCCAAGACATCCTCGCGCCTAAGGCTCAGCAATATCTCGGCGGCCCGATTAATGAACGTGCAACTTCCATTTCGATCGATTCCATAAATCCCCTCACCAGTCGACTCCAAAAGTCGTTCGTTGTATCGCAACAACGCGCCGCGTTCGCGCGTGTGAGCAGCCATGTCTATGGCGGCTTGCTCTTGTAGTTTCCAGTGTCGACTCACAACGTAATAAGTTCCATACATGAGCCCTGCCAAGACCAATGCAGAGATGAGTAACGTCACCAAAGTTTGGCGGAATTTAGCCTCATACTCTTCATTGCGTTGCAACAGAAGTTCATCTTCGTAACTGCGAAAATTGCTAACCAGTGTTTTAACAGGAAGCATCGACTCAACCGCCAGTTCTAGAATCGTCGAATCCACAAGAGTCCGATCTCCAGCCTCTGCTCGCATGCTCATGAATTGACGTTGTTGGGTTAGGACAGGCTCGATCACGCGGTATAGTTCAACCATTCGCGTTTGCTGCTCAGAGTTGTCAACTGTCAAGCGAGTCAGATCGGCGTGCAAACGCTTCACTTCTTCTGTGGCTCGATCAAAGTCTTGGCGATATTTCTCATTACCAGAAATCCAGAAGCCACGGGCTGATGACTCTGCTTCCGTCAGAGCCGCTGTCACGCCTTCAATGTTGCCGAGCACCTCGCGACTGTGTGAAACCCATTGAGCCGTCTCCGCGAATGATCTTACATTGCGATAAATAACCAGAGCACAGAGAATGAGTGTCGCTGTGGCGATCGTCAACAAAGTCGGAACAAAGTAGCGTTGTTTGTGCAAAGGCCGAGCTACGCCCGCAGACTCTTTAAGCATGATGCAAGTCCTCAACGGCGGCTCGCGTTGGCACTTCCGCTAACTTTCCCCCCGCGCCGACGGCGGCCCCCGTGTTGAGTTTGGGAAGTAGGTCGTCGAGACTTCCGATGATCTGTTTCTTTGTTTGTTCAATCGAAGTTGTCAAATAGCTGGCACCCGACTCACGCAACTTCACCAGTAGCTCGTCATAGTTCTTAGGCTTACCGCCGAACAAAACCACAATCCTGCTACTGGGACACTTCTCTTTGAGCTGCCGGCAAATGAAAGTTGTTTGTCGTAAGCCTCCCGGAGGCAATAGAGATAGCACAACGAAAGTAGGTTGTTGTTCAACGATCTCTTCGATGGCGCGATTCGGTAAGTGTTTCGTCGTCAGCCGCTTCATCGTAGCGACCGAGCCCAGCGAAGCGTTTAACATAGCCAACATGATTTCCTCGGCAGGATCATGCACAGGATAGCCATAGATTTTTAAATCCGAGGATGGCACCGTAGAGCTGGCATCATTGTGAAGAACCGAAGTACGTATTGAATCCCAAATAAATCGCTGCTCTTGTGAAGTAATCACACCGGTGTCCCGCTCCCGCCGCGTGACTTTAAGCGCTGGTATGACCACTTCGTCGAAGGCACGATCTTGTCCGAAGCCCTTCACGTACTCATCAAAAACCCTTGCCGCTTCGCGTTGATCTCCCGCCAGGAGGCGTTGAAAATATTGCAGCCGCGCGTCCAATACAGGTTGCTCGGCGAGCAGTACCTTCAACGACCTCAATTGCGGCAGATGCTGCCCTAAGACGACCAAGCATACGGTCAAAGGCGTTGACAACAACAATCCGATTGGGCCCCAAAGCCAAGCCCAAAAGAGAGCCGCGACCAACAATGCAATCGGCGTCAGCCCAGTCGATTTTCCAAAGATAATGGGCTCAATCACATTGTTCGTAATCAGTTCAGCCACCACGAAAAATATTGCTACCGAAATGGTCTGCGACCAGCCCTCCGAGGTAGCGAAGCTGATCAGCAACGGAAAAAGAACTGACGCGGGACTGCCTAGAAAGGGAATAAAACGAAAACAAAGCGTTAAAAAGCCCCACAGCGCCGCATACGGCACGCCAAGTAGATACAGTCCTATCCCAAATAAGAGTCCAAAACCTGCATTAACGAGTAATAGGTTCAATAAGTAACTACTCACCCGCTCCGCCGTGTCGCTCATTAGTCGCGTGGTGCCAGTCAGCGCGGAATCACCCATCAAAGAAATCATTCGAAAGCGCACGTCTTCACGTCGAATCAGTAGGAACATAACCAGAACAATGACGAGCGCCGCACTGGCCAGGGGCTCGACAATTGGCAGCAGAATTTCTATCGCTTTCGAAAGCTGCGACGACTCATCGGCGCGAATTACAATGGTCTGCGGCACTTGGGACTTCAATCCTGTCGCGGCAGAAGCGTCTGCTGCGTCCCCCTCGATCATGTTCCCAGCGACCTGTGTTCGATTTCCAAGCACATCGTCAAACATTTCCATTAAACGGCTGAGTGTCGAGTTTTCTCCGACGCTCAACGAACTGATCTTATTTTTGATCTCCATCCGGTGACTGGGCAAGTCGGCCGCCAAGCCATGGAGTTGCGACACCAACGCCCAGGCAGAAAGTCCGATCAAGGCAAAAGCCAATCCGCTGGCAGCAAGCACTGATGGAATCCGGCCCAACCTCCACCTCTCCAGCAAGTAAACTAATGGCGTGAGAACAAATGCAATCAATACGCTCAAGGCTACTGGCAGAAGAACAGGTCGTCCGAAGTAGAGGAGCGCTAAAACCATCAGGCACGTGCCCAACTTATAAAATGCGTTGTGCGAGCCAGCTTTTTTCGTTCGAAATTGAGCCAAAGATGCGTCCATTGCAGGTCTATTTGACGGGGAGTAGTTCGGAGACTAGAAAGAACTCCGCAGGTTAATCACCACCGTCAAGCAATTCTTGCGCCAATTTATGCCCCGGCCGTCGCATAAACCGTCTAGCTTCGGCCGCCCATCAGCAGCACGCTGCCCATGCTCATGGCGATGCCCACGCAAATGGTGCTCACGGGAGCCTTGATGTAGCGCATGGTGTCGTAAATCGCCAAACCCGCGTACACCTCACCGCCGGGGCAGTTGATGTACATCTGAATCTCTTGCTCCGGGTTCTGCGAGTCCAGCAAAAGCAGTTGCGCCACGATGGAATTCGCCATCTGGGACTCGATAGGGGTGCCCACGAAAATAATCCGGTCTTTGAGCAAACGGGAGTAAATGTCGTAACTCCGCTCGCCCCGCCCGGTCTGTTCAATCACATACGGAATCACGCTCATGGGGCGCATTATCGCACGGGTTCGGGCAAGGAACGTAGGCAAAATGGGGGTTAAGACCGGGGATGTCAGATGGGGGTCTGCTGGGGAGTGGTGGGGCGGTGGCGTGGTGGG
>JANNNN010001120.1:0-6604 GCA_031398555.1 Planctomycetia bacterium
GGACGTGGCAGCGACTGCGGGAATTTCGACTACTCCATTGCGGCCAGCAGAAACGATACGAACATCTTTAAGATCGTCGCTCGGATTTACATACTGAACGCTCAGCGTTTGATTCCAAGCGTCGACCAAGTTGGGGCTGCCGGCTGAAGAACCCATTGTCGAAGTTGTGATGTAAGGGCCATTCCATCCCGTCCGCAAATTTGGATTGAATTGAATGACGCTGGTGTTGGTAACAGGGCTCGCAAACAACCAGGTGATATTAAAGCGTTGCGATTCGGTAGCGACCGTAGTCACTCCGTCCAGTTCAACGAGCTTGGTATCGTGCCAATACTGCAGCATGGCTGTGCGAGCTTCACTCAAGGTTGATCGCGTCACCGTCTCGTTTGCACTGTTGAGATTCTCAGAGTATAACGGCAACACAATGCCACTGAGAGCGGCCAAAATACTTAGCACAATAATCAGTTCGATCAGCGTGAAAGCGTTGCGAGTTTTCATGATCTTCGTGACCCTCGCCTTTAATGTTCGTGATAGCCCCTAATGCGATATGGCTAGCCGAGTTGTCCTCGACTAGCCAATCGCGATGTTGATAACGTAAGGCTTAGTTGTTCGAAGCAATGTGGAAGTAACCATCAAGCTCGTCGCTTAGTCCGAGTCCATCTGGAGCGATCACTCCAACAAACTTTGCACGAGCAATTGCACCGTCTGGTAGTGCAGTTCCGTCCGTGATCTGGAAGACTGCAATGAATCGAGCGTAAGTAGTTTCGGGATTGGTCGTCGCATTGCGTGGGAAATGCACTGGAGCATCTATCATCGTCTTGCCGTTCATATCGCAGAGTGCGCCAACACCCAGGAGAACGTACTTGCCTGCAACACCAGTCGTCTCCAGTCCGAGCGCCTGCTGAGTTAGCGGGGTGGGGCCTTTCAGTTTATCACCAACTGCCAATGTTGTGGCCGTTGGCAGAATAAACGTACCGTCATCTAGAGCATGAAATCCGACTGATGTAATACCTCCGGCCGAAAGTGTCGCGATTGTCTCAGTCGTCAGCGTGACGTCAGCACTGGCTGCACCCAGTGCAGTGGTTAGCGTGTTGAGGTCAAGGCCTGCTGCAAGACCACCACTCAGTCCATCGTCCATCATTAAACTATCGAAGTTATTTGGATAGGACATGTACTGAGCATCGTAACGCTGGATCGCGCCCGCCACTTCGGCAATGTTGATGGCTGACGTGCTACGATTGGTTCGAGCAATCATGTCGGTAACCGCCGGAATCAGCACGCCGGCCAAGCCAACGAGGATCGTCAGGACGACGATCAGTTCAACCAGCGTGAACGCATGGCGACTTAAACGGGTTTTTACACAAGTGGTTTTCATGGCTGCATCTCTGTTTTTCTGGGGTGTTTGGTACCGCAAAACCATAATTGTTAGATGAAGGCGGTAAGGTTTCGATTAACCACTTAGGGGCACCAATTCGTGTAATCCAAAAACTCTAGCCCACCGTTATGCGCATGCTCCACTTTTCAAGGAAAAAGTCTCGATAATTCGTAGAGTCACTCACAAGAAGCGACTATCCATGCGCTAATGACGGCATTTGTATCGATTGTTAGGATTGGACCGCGGACGTCTCGTCCGCCGAACCCGCCGCTTATGCACACGTTAAAAAGTTGCAGTTCTATTGTGTTACTGGTGTGAGTGTAGAAACTAATAACGGTGAGTCACTTGGTGCCGCTTGCGGACGGGCCGTCTGCGGTCCGAAGAGGGTACGGACGAGATGTCCGCAGGTCCATTTACCTGCGGACGGGCCGTCTGCGGTCCGATGAAAAAGTTGCGTGGCGGCATGACGCCATTAGCCAAACGGAATTAACCCGCAAAGTCCGCGTAGTCGATACAGATTGACGTACTGTATTCGAGATCAACCCTGCGCGGACTCGTTCAACAATGTCTTTAAACCTAGAACTACACCGAAAGCTGCTTTGGCTAGCGTTCGTTGTATGCGTTCTAGGCAATCAGCCAGTTTCCGCGCAGATTCGGGCGCTTTCGTACGGCATCAACGAAAAACCGGTCTCGCCTTCCGTTGTAATCCAGGCTTCCGCCTTGCGAGCGGCTCGTGCCATGCCGACCGACAATCCAGATGATCTGAGATCTGCATCCTTGCACTTAGGGGACCAACCACGCGGTCGCTCGTCACGTCGTCTCGGCGACGACAACCGAGAAAAAGTTCCGGCTGGCGATATCATGCCGCCCGGGGGCGAAAAGAAAATGGATCTGATCGAGTTCACTGACATTTCGCTCGCCGAAGCGATGCGTTTGTTCGCCGAACAATCGGGCTTGAATGTGATCACGTCAGCCGAAGCTGGTAAGACGTTGCTAACCGTGTACTTGAAGAACGTTACAGCGATCAGTGCGCTTGAAGCAATTGTAAAGGCGAATGGATTGTTCTATCGCGTAGAGCCCAATTCGGGAATCGTTCGCATCGCCACGCTTAAGGAATATGAAAAGGACCTGTCGAGTTTTCGCGAAGAGCAAACGCGGGTATTCACGCTTCTATATCCAAATCCAACCGCTGTGGCTCAAGTGATTCAGCAAGTTTTTGGTGACCGCGTGCAACTTAGTCGCGCCGACGCGGACGTAGAGGACTTGCTCGACCTTTCGCGTCGATTCAGCCGTTTCGATATGGTCGCCGGTCGCTCATTGGGGCTTGGTGGATCAGCGGGCTCAAAGCAAACAAATGGACAATCGAATTCGACAAGTGGTTTTGGTAACGGACTTGGGTCGGGTGGGGGTGGTGGGCTGGGTTTAACCGGGTCCGGCTTCGGCAATCAGAATCAATCTACCCGCAATACATCGCCAATCCCGAGCCGCGATTCACAGGCACTCAGCGATATGTCGTCGGACGAAATTCAAAAGCTCGAGAATCAGCTCGCGCAAGAGGGGCAGCTCGACGGCGGCACTCAAGCCGATTTGATGCATCGCCGCGAAGCGACAATTTATGTCTCGACCATACGCCGCAACAACCAAGTGATCGTGCGGACCGGCGACACTCGTTCGATGGAGCAGATCGCGGCCCTTGTCACGCAACTCGATGTTCCAACACCAACAGTATTACTCGAAGTCAAAGTCTTAAGAATAATTCTCGCCGACGGCTTTAACTCGGCTTTCGAGTACTTTGGTGGTAGTGGCAAGGCATCGTCGGCAATGTCGGATGGGTCCCTATCGCCTGCATTTCAAGGAGCAAGCACAGTCGCGCGAAGTCTTGGCGACGGTTTGGGCGTATCGGGTGGAGTGCCCGGAGCACTGACGTTTCAAATGGTTGACAAGAATTTTCGCGTACGCATGCAGTTGCTTCAAAGTAAGAACTGCGTCACCGCGCTGGCAACTCCCTTGATCTTAACGGCCAACAACGAAGTCAGTCGTATTTTTGTTGGCGATACGCTTCCCTTCACGGTCGGATTCACTCCTTCGCAAGTGCTCAGCAGTGTTGGCTCTGTCAACGGAGCCGTCGCGGCGACACCGATCACTGAATTGCGTGACGTTGGTCAATCACTCTTGATTACGCCGAATATCAATGCCGATAGAACAGTTACCCTACGAGTCATCGAGGAAAACTCCGAACGCGTCCTCGGAGGTTCTTCAATTCCCGTGCCTGCTTCAACGGGTGCAGGCGTAACGAACATCAGTGTTGACACCGTGCGTCGTCGTACGATCAGCGGCACCGTGGTAGCACAGGATGGAATGGCTGTTGCGCTCGGCGGCATGATCGAAGAGAGCGTTAGCGATGCGCGCGATCAAGTCCCTGTGCTTGGCAACATCCCTGGACTGGGCATTCTGTTTCGTCGACAAGCATCGAATCGATCTCGCAGTGAATTGGTGGTCATCGTGCGACCTTATGTATTCAACACACCCACCGAATCCGCTGCAACCAGTGAATTCATGTTAGGTGAACTCAGCACACATCCGAACAGTCCAAGCGCTACGGGCACAATGAACTTAAAGCTGCCTTGCCAAGTCACACGCTCGGATGCTGAGTGTATCCAGCGCGCGAAACTATTCCGCTTTAACGATAATACAAGTTCCGTCAACTGAGAATGCTTTCCAAGAGCCAATCATGCGTAAGCTAAATCGAACATTGCTCGTTCTCGCACTGTCGGCTCATGTTTCTGGTTGTTCGATCTTAACGGACAGCATGTCACCCACCTCTCTTCTGCGACATGTGACGCAATTGAAGGCAGACGGCTCTGGGGCATCTAGCGCATCTGCTGAGAAGAACAAGATTGCCAATCCGCCGGCGCGTACGATTCGTTTCGACGGACATGAAGTTGTTCTAGGCGATGCTGAATCGCAAGTACTTGAGACTGACAAACTACTTGGCATGCTAGAACCCTTGGTCACCGACGGACGTTTTCAAACTGCAGCGAAGATGATTGAACGCCATCGTGAATCCAGTGAACGCTTGCTGGCTGAGCGATGGGCAACCTCAGCGGACGATCCGGTCGTGAAGCTAGCAGCCAATGTTTTCAGCAAACGATCCACGAAACCAGAAGCGAGTTGGAACTCGCTCTTAAAATTTGCGAAGGAGCAGCCGAATTCGGCCAAGAATTATCTCGAGTTGCGGAATGCCTTCGCGATTGAGATGCAAACAAGCGACCCGAGCAATGACAAAGCGACCCAATTACAACAAGCGGCCCAGAAAGTGGGGCATCCGCTAGTTCGAATTGATTCGCTGCGTCTGTTAGGGCTTCGCGAGTTGGTGGCCGATCGCAACGCTTGGGCCGAATCACTTTGTCGTCAAGCCGTCGATGTAGCCACGAAGGCCGGCAATCCGTTGCTCGCCGCTGAGTTACTGTTGATGGTTGCCGAATCTGCACGGCGAAGTGCCCAAGACAAACTGGCGATCGAAGCTTGGACAATGGCTGTAAACACACATTTGACTGCCTGCAAAAAAGAGCAACCGATCGACGTTGGCTTTTGGTTGCTGGCCGAACATATACGACCCGAAGCGATGACCTGGCCCGCCGAACTGACGGATGCGATCGGTTCGCATGCTGTAGCTGTTGGTTGTTCACTTGACGGTGGGGCCGAGATGATTCTCTGGACCAGCATTGCGCAAGCACAGTTCGATCGTAGCGAGATGCAGATGGCGCTAGTGAATTTCAAGAAAGCAGAGACGTTAGGTGCTGGTGATAACGTCATGTGGCTTCGCATCGCTCAATCGAAGTGTCTGGCTGGAATGAGCCAAGCCCCAGCCGCGGCAGCGATTCTGAGCAGCCCCGCGGCGAGCGGAAATACAACCATCGCCGCAGCCGCGACCGCCGCCATGGGGAGCATCAAATTGCAAGCTGGCGCCTATCAACAAGGGGCTCAGTTATTACACAAAGCCCTCACGCAGTCAGCGGCCAGCGAGTGGCCCACCAAGAGCCAAGCACACTCCGACTTAGCTCTTGCCCAGTTGATCATCGGCGACACCGAGCCCGGTTTAGCGGCACTGCACGCGGTTCAAAACCAATTCGAAAAATCTGGTGATAAACTGCTCTTGGTGAATTCGCTCGACAACGAACTTCGTTTGCTCGAGCACGAACATCGCGACACTGAAGTTGCAACAATCAAATCACGCATCACCCAGCTCGAACGGCTCTAGTGCGCTGCGTTCGTATCGTGGCAGCGTCCGCCGCGAAGGGTGTCTTCATTGAACCATATGGAAGTGGTTGTGATCGCTGATAACCCGTTGTTGCTCATCAGACTCATCCAATTGAATTCTGCACTGGCAAAAGGTGTGATGAAGGATAGCGTTCCCAATTAACGGAATGAACCTCTTGTCGTCTTCGGATTCTGATAGTTTTGACGTCGCATGAGATCAATTTTCTACTCGTCCAGCGCAGGAAACGCAATTTGGCTTTGATCTCCCCGATACCAGAGGCAGTGATTCACCGCCAAACAGTCGTGGCAGACGCTGCCAGCGAGATCCGTCTCAGATTACCGCGTTGTGTATAATTGAAGCGTCAAGATTTGTGGCAGACGAAACACACGTTCGATTCAATTATCAGTTGCAAACCCAATGCCTAGTCCCTTCCCTGGTATTGATCCTTACTTAGAAGCTCCGGCTTTCTGGTCGGATTTCCATGCGAGATTCATCAATTGCTGGTGCGAAGCGATTGCCGACACGCTTCCAGACAACTACGAGGCGCGGATTGGCGAAAAGGTCTACTTGATCGAGAGCGAGCCTGACGCTCGTAAGCTGATTTTTCCCGATGTCGCGATCTCAGATGTGGGTGTGGCTGGACGACGAACGGTTGCCATTGGCGTCGCGACGCTTGATCCGGTAACGATACCGCTGACGATACTCGACGGGCCGCGGGAAACTTACATCGAGATCCTTCACCGTCCAGATCGATCGTTAGTAACCGCGCTTGAATTGCTCTCGCCAGCCAATAAAAACCAGCCAGGACGAACAGAGTACTTGGCCAAACGCAATGCGCTGCTGCACCAGGAAGTTCACCTTGTTGAACTTGACATTCTTCGCGGTGGACATCGCCCACCGCTTTCTAGACCGCTTCCAACCAGCGATGGGTTTTACTTGGTCTCGCGAGCCGAATTGAGGCCGGATTGTCA
>JANNNN010001129.1:0-8914 GCA_031398555.1 Planctomycetia bacterium
CTCGCCCTCGGCCCATCGCTTGATAGTCAGGACGAATCCAATTATTTAAAATTAGCTAAGAAAAAATTCAGCAAACTGCGACGCGCCACTGAGCTTTTCACCGAGATTCAACCTGAAGTCTCTGGCCACACCAATTTCAAAATGGCCGCCGCGTCACTGAGACTAGCTGTGGGTCAGATTAGTAAGTTGCTTGCGGGCGAAACCGAGTGAATGCGATCTTTGTGCCTCAACTTCATGCTAACGTGAGCACAGAGTTGGGGAAAATTGGATCGCGACCCAGACCCAGGGTAGCTGCGCTTTGCAACCCTGGGCTATGCTACGTAACTCCATCAGAGTAGTTAGTGTGGAAGATGACATCAAAGATAGCGTTTCCGATTGTTGTTAGAGCATCAGCGGAGCGAGGTTTGCCCCAGTGATCGCGCCCACCGGCGGCGTTGATGGTCGGTGAGCGACCCATTTCTCCGCAACAGACTAATAGGATCTTGTCGCGGAGACCACGAGCTTCAATGTCGGCTAGCGCCAGCGGCTCACTCGAGCTAGGCTGCGGCCCACGCGAGCTAGCGCCAGCAGCTCACTGTGGGGTATAATCGGGAGCATTAGGGATGGGTTTTCGTTACTCTTTTTCGAGATTTCAAAATGAAAATAGTTCTGTGCATGTTTTTACAGGCGATGCTGGTGACTAATTTGTTCGCAGATGAAGGTATGTGGCTGTTCAGTTCGCTGCCGAAGTCACAACTTAAAGAAAAACATAAATTTGACGTTGATGATGCTTGGACGAAGCACTTGATGTTATCGAGCGTCCGTTTCAACTCGGGTGGTTCGGCGTCGTTTATTTCAAGCAATGGATTGGTATTGACCAATCATCACGTTGCGTCGGATACGCTGTACAAGTTGTCGACGACGGAGCGGAATATCAACAGCGATGGTTATTACGCAAAGAGTCAAACGGATGAGCTAAAAGCCCCTGACTTGGAGCTAAATCAGTTGGTATCGATCGAAGATGTCACAGAACAAGTCAATGCGTCTGTGAAAGCAGGTACAGGGGCCAGCGATGCGGCTAAAGCGCGACGGGCGGCGATCGCCGGTATTGAGCAACAGTCGAAAGAAAAGACTGGCTTGCGGAGTGATGTGATAACACTCTACGGCGGTGGCCGGTATCACCTATACCGTTACAAACAATACACCGACGTCCGTCTAGTTTGGGCGCCAGAGGCGGCTACGGCTTTTTTTGGGGGCGATGCGGACAACTTTGAATATCCGCGATTCTGCTTAGACGTGACCATTTTTCGTGTTTATGAAAACGACAAACCGGCCAAGATTGAAAACTTTTTGGCGGTGAATCCTAGTGGGGCCACTGATGGCGATTTGGTTTTTGTCAGCGGCAATCCTGGACGTACACAGCGGATACTCACTCCCGATGCGCTGGCCTATCAACGCGATTATCGCATGCCGCGGACTCTGGATCTTTTGCGACGGAAAGAGAATTTGATGCAACAGTATGCACTTGGCGGCGCGGAACAGGCTCGACGCGGTCAAGACGAACTGTTCGGCATTCAGAATTCGCGCAAAGCTTACATGGGCATGTTGGCGGGGTTGCAGGATCCTGCTTTCATGACTGGCAAGCGTGCCCTGGAAAAAAAGATGCAAGAGAAAGCTGGCAACTCAGAGGTTTGGAAAACGATCGCCGAAGTGCAGCGCGAACGACTGAAGCTACAGAATCGCGAAGGCACGCTTCGGAGCCATCTTTATGCGATTGCAGAGGATCTGGTACTGATGGCGGCTGAAGATAAGAAGCCAAGCGCAGAGCGGCTGCGCGAATTTGGCGATGCGGGCCGGGACTCGCTGGAACAAGAGCTGTTTTCGCCAGCTCCGTTGTACGACGATTTGGAGAGATTGATGTTGGCCGACGAGCTTTCGCGTTTTATGGAGAAACGCGGTGGTGACGATGAATTGGTCCAAAAAATCTTGGCTGGTAAAGGGCCACGAGAGAGGGCTGCTCAGTTGCTTGAGGGAACGACCTTGTTTGAAGTTGATGCTCGCAAGAAACTGGCGGCTGCAGGGTTGGATGGAATTGCGGCTAGCAAAGATCCGCTGATTCAGTTGGCGAGAACGCTCGAACCAGAGTACCGTGCACTGCGCGAGCGGACAGAGGAGCTGGACGAACGCGAACGTCAAGCTTATGCGAAGATTACCGACGTGAAATTTCAGCTTGAGGGTGAATCCACTTACCCTGATGCGACTTTTACATTGCGGTTAGCCTTTGGTTTGGTTAAGGGTTACAAGGAAGATGGAACGGATGTTCCAGCGCAGACGACGATGGGCGGGGCTTTTGAGCATGAGAAGCAACATGGTTCGAAAGATCCATGGATGTTGCCCAAGAGCTGGCATGACGCCAAGAACTCGATCACCAGCACAACGCCATTCAACTTTGTTTGCACCGCAGACATTATTGGCGGCAACTCGGGCTCACCCATCGTCGATCGAAACGGCAAGCTGGTAGGTGTGATCTTTGACGGGAACATCCAAAGCTTGACCGCAGACTTCTATCACAGTGAAGAGCAGGGCAGGGCGGTCGGAGTTCACATCGCTTCGGTGCTCGAAGCCCTCGAAAAGGTTTATGGCGCGGGTGAGTTAAAAATGCAGATTGGCAAGTAGCGGAAGCCCTTGGGGATTGTTGATTTTATAGTAACCGAAGCGTTAGCAAGGGATCAGACGCCCCTCGCTGACGCTTCGGGTTACTATCGGAACCGAATTTCTCGTGGCCGTGAAAAAATCAACAAGCGCTGGACGCATTCCGCTACGACAAGATTTCAGTGATGGGTTTTCCTTCTGACAGTTTGATCGGTCGACGATCGTCAGAGATATTCTCGGTACTGGGCGGGACACCGACTGCGCTGCAAATGGTTGCAAGCAAGTCGGGTGCAGCGACAGGGCGCTCAGTGACTTCCATGCCGTCGTCGCTGGTTTTGCCGACAATCGAGCCGCCAACAATACCACCTCCGCCAAGCACACAGGACCAAGCATTTGGAAAGTGATCGCGGCCACCTTGTGGATTGATCTGCGGTGTACGCCCGAACTCTCCCATCCAAACTAGGGTCGTTGTCTCGAGCAGACCGCTGGCCTTTAAGTCCAAGATCAATTGGCTCCAGCCGCGGTCAAGCCGTTCGCTGAGTCGCTTGACGGTGGCAAAATTGTCTTGATGACTGTCCCATGAAAGGCCAGCTAGTCCATCGCTAAGTGAGACTTCAACGACGGGTACACCCCGCTCGATCAAACGCCTTGCCATCAAGCAGCCTTGACCGAAGGGTTCAATGCCGTAGCGTCGACGAACTTCGTCAGGCTCTTGCTTGAGATCAAAGGCTTCGACAAGATCGCTTTCGGCCAACTTCATTGCGCGACGATAAACGGTGTCATGCGTTGAAGCAGCTCCAGCTCGGCTAGGCGCGCCGTAGCTCTGCTGGAGAACGTCCCAAAATTGTCGGCGGCGTACAAGTCGTTCGCGCGGCAGTCCGTCAGGTGGCAGCAAGTTATCGACTCGCAAGTCGGCCGGTGTGTCACGTGCAGGACGGGCCGGGCCGCCTGGTTGAGTTGGATCGAAAGTCGTTGTGCCGCCGACGGTCAGCGGTTCGCGCGAAGCACCTAGAAAGCCAGCGCTGAATGCGGGTGGGTTGATGAACGAGTTCGGTAGGATACTAACATAGCTAGGAATACTCTCGTCGACCGGGGCAAGTTCTTTAGCAAGTGCAGACGGGAATGACGGATAACGAACAGGTGCACCAGGGCGTTGACCAGTGCGAACCAAAAACGTCCCGCGACTGTGGTCACCTTCCTTGGTCTGCATGCCGCGAACGAGTGACAAATGCTCCGCGACTTTACCCAACTCAGGCAAGTGCTCGCTGAATCGCATACCTGGAATCGAAGTTGTCAGTTCCTTAAATGGGCCGCCATTCGTATGCCCTGGCTTTAGATCGAATGTATCCATTTGTGAGGGGCCACCGGGCATCCACAGCACGATCAAACGCCGCTGCGAACCGGTCGCTTTTAACTTAGCCGCTAACTGGCTCGGCCAAGCGGTCATAACACCGGCTTGTGCGCCGAGGGCCAACATCGTTTGAATGCAGGTGCGTCGATTGGTTTGCATGAAAGCCTCGCTGCTCAGTTTTGGCGGATAGAAGCTTCTATTGTACGGGCTGCAGGCCAGCGATGCCAACTGCGAAAATAGACACTTCTCGCTGACCGCCAGCCTCTGGTTCCAAGGCTCTGCCTTGGAACCCACTGAATTGCAGGCTCCGCCTGGGAATGAGCAGTACTGCACGCTGGCGTTCAGCGAGCAGTGTCTGAAAATAGGGTATTTAACCAACGCGGCCAGCGTCCGTTTGCCAAGCTGAAGCAAAAGCAGGTCAAGCCGAAGGTAATCGATAGCGGACGACCAAAGGTAACAAAAGCACTGCCAACATCCAAAATACTGAGGAAACAGGCCATCCCATATAGGTCGCCACGTGAAGAAACAATTGATACAGTGGGCCTGCAATCAAAATCCCCACGAAATTCGCGAAGTTCATAGTCCCGATCATGCGACCTTTGATTTCTGCTGGGGGCCTCTGTTGCATGAAGACCTGGATAGGAATAATAAATACAGCCGCAAACATGCCCATAACGATCAACCCGAATAAGGCTCCCCAGTATCCGAGGAAATGCGTGCCACCGGCCTTCCAAGCTCCTAATGCGACCAGTGCCATAAGCATACCCACGGTCCCTAAAAGCACTTGCTTAGTCGTGGAGACCTTTTTCAAAACGACATTAGCCAATATTGCGCCGGCGATAATCCCAATTGCCAAGCCGCCTGCAAGTACGCTCGTCACGATGTCGTTGGTGATCCCCATTTGGCCCTTGCCAAGTTGATTAACTGTCGGCATAACCACACCAGCTACAATGTAAAACATGCTCGACGCGATAATTGCAGCCAATAGCGGCTTGTCCTCCCAAAGCAGTTTTCGAATGGGCGCGCTAATTCCAAAATCGCCCGATGAAATTGTTGCGTCGGGTTGCGCGGGTTTGGTTGAGCGAATGTACAACGAAGTGAAAGTTCCTGTCACTGCGATTCCAGCACATACAAGCGAACCGATCCAAAGGTGCTGATAATTCATTGTTCCGTCGGCCTCCGTAGTCGTCAGAACAAACTTAAGAGCTCCAGCTGCAACGACTCCGAGAATAATCGCAAGGAACGTTGACATCAGAATCAGGCCATTGGCACGTGGTAGTTCTCGCCTGGCAAACAACTCAGGGAGAATGCCGTACTTGGCTGGCCCGAAAAACGTGCTGTGCACTCCCATCATCGCCAACACAGTCCAGGTCCCCCAGTCACCCAATCGACCGTAGGCAAGAAACGCGGCCACGGCCAAGAGCGTGATGACGATCTCCGCGACTTTGCAGATAAAAATGATTCGACTTTTGCTATGTTTGTCCGAGAGATAACCAGCGAAGCTACTGAAGAGAACAAAGGGCAAACTAAAAAGGGCCGCTGCCCAACCTTGCGTATCCTCGCTTAGTTTTCCACCAACTGTGGGAATCGCCATGAGCAGCATCAGTTGTTTGTAGAGATTGTCATTGAAGGCACCTAGAAACTGAGTAACCAACAATCCCCAGAACGATCGGTCGGAGAGGATGGTTGACTGCGGCTTATCGGATTCCAGATGAGGATTGATGGCGACTGAGCTGTTTGGTGCCGACACGCGATGAATTCCTTAGTGAGTGGTCGGTGAATTGTGCGACAGAGATTCTAACCGACATTCCACTAGAGCGAGTATGCCCGCAATATTTTGGTTTTGCGTGTGCCACTGGCTCGCCAGTGAACCGAAGGAGGTGAGTTTTTAAACCATGTTCTACCAACTGTAGTCATGTACGTGAAAAAGCCGCCGCAGTGTCTCTGCCATCCTCTACTCGTTCAAGATATGCAAAATTGGTAACGCACAATGTGCCGCAAGTTTTCTATCGGAAAACGTTGGTAACTTCGGCAGTTTGTAATTCTTGCCGCCCAGCATCGAGACGACATATCTTACTCGAACTCCAACACTCCGATTCACTGGCAAGCCAGTGGCACACAGATAGCGCAACTAGCGCAACATGAAAACTAGCGTAGATCCTCTCGCGGGAGCAGTTTGTAAATTATGAATCCGCCAACCATTAGAGCAATCGTTACGGCTAGTCCCGTAGCGAGACTTGTGTCACCGGCCAAGCCGCCCCCGGCAGAGTAGCTAATGAACGGCAAACTAATGGGAACGCAACTGCACACGAAAGCAGTTAGCGTAGAGATCGTTAGCAACAATCCGATCGACATGCCGCGAGCGTAAAAATCAAATTGCTGCTCGCGAATCTCGTTAAGGCGTCGTAGGTAATTGCTGCGAGCAACTCGTCGCATGTAAGCCAAGCTGTAGGTTAATGCAAAGCCGCTTACTATCGCTCCGAACAACCCTAGCCCAATAGCAGGAGTAAGAAAAAGGTTTGGAAAAAAGGGGCGACTCTGACCCTTAGCTGATTGGTACAAAAGCGGAACAGTTACTAGAACCGCATCAACAACCAGCGTTGCGCTCATCAACAGCCAATAGACTTTGCCAAGCGGAAACTTTAGGCGATGCTCCCTACTTTCCTCACGTAGAACCTCATGAGGAGGCGCATAAGGATTGGCCGACGACGATTGATTGGAATTCTTCTTTTCGCTAGATCTCAATCATAAATCCTAGATTATTTTTTTAGCCAATCTTTGCGTTGACGACTGCTGGCAATTCCCATTTTCTTGCGATATTTGGTGATCGTACGTCGAGCGACTGTAAAACCAATCTTGGATAGTTCACCGACGAGGTCGTCATCGCTGTAGGGTTTCTGCTTGTCCTCTTTATCGATCAGCTCGTGGAGCTTAATGCGGATCGTATCCCAAGCCACATCTTCGCCGTCTTCGCTTCGAGTGCCGCCAACGAAAAAACGCTTCAATGGAAAAATGCCGCGCGGAGTTTGTATCCACTTATCGTCGACCGCACGGCTGATTGTGGTGACGTGAACTTTTACTACGTCAGCGATCTGTTGCATTTTCAGCGGTTCAATGAACTCAGGGCCATCGTCCAAGAATCGTTTTTGATAATCGACAATCGATTGCGCGACCTTTAGCACCGTGTTTCGGCGCTGCTGAATGGCTTCGATCAACCAGTTTGCCGATTCAATCTTTCGTCGAATGAAATCGCGTTCTTCTTGAGTGGCGGTGGGATCCCCGAGTCGCTTGCGGTAATATTCGCTAATCCGCAACGATGGCAAACGATCGTCCTCAAGTCGGACGGTGTACTTGCCATTCTCATCCGTTTCCACGATCACATCGGGTGCAACGATGGGTACATAGGCTTCGAGGAAAGCGGCACCCGGTTTCGGGTTAAGATGATGAAACTCATGCTTGGCCAGTTGAATTTTCTCAATCGAAATGCCGGTCTTCTTCTCGATCAGCGGCAAGCGATTTTCGGCGAGATCTTCAAGGTGCTTATCGATGATTAAATGCAGCTCTTCGAACATGTGCATGTCGGGGTCCAGCTGATTGAGCAGGCACTCGCGTAGGTCACGAGCTGCGATGCCGGCAGGCTCGAGCGACTGCACAAGGTGCAAGGCTTCTTCGGCTCGCATCATTTCTTCGGCGCTATGGCCGGCGGGAAGCAAGTCGCGGAGGCTGGATTTGAAATAACCTCCGTTGCGAGCATCGAGGGTCGAAATAATTCGTTCCGCGATCTGCTCGTGATCGTCGTCGATCTCCATTTCAGCCAACTGATGAATCAGATAATCGTTCAGTGATTCAGGCCGCTCAAGTGCGTTGGCCATCAAGTCGTGCTGGCGATCTTGTGCTTCTTGCATGCGATTGCTGGACGTGCGAAAGTCGTCAAAGCTTTCCGGCATGTCGTTGTCCATATTCGCCAGACGCTCGAAGTCTTCTTCGTTCGTCTGGTTATCTTTGACAACAAGCTCTTTTTCGTCTTCGGTTTGCCGATTGGGATCGACTTCTTCTTCCTCAGGTTCGTCAGGAAGATTGGGGTCCACATCCTGGACTTCGAGCATCGGATTTTCGGAGATTTCCTGTTCGACTCGTTCTTGCAGGGCCAAAATCGGCAACTGCAGAATCTCCATCGACTGGATCATTTTTGGAGCCAGCTTTTGGGTCTGCAGCTGGCGAGCTTCCATTCCGAACGATAATCGCATCATATCACCTTAAATGACAAGCAAATTTCCAGTGAACAGGCCTATGCAGTTCGCGAATTTGTGGTCACCGTTCTCGAGTTCGTTTTACCAAAGCGTAAACATAAATTCGCCTCAGCAGCATTAATTGTACCATTTCGGCGCGCTTCGGGCAGTAATTTTGCGAAAAAGGAACGATGTTTGCTAATGGCCGAAATGCTCGACGGAGCGTACAGTAAAACGGCAAGGTTGTAGTAAACCGCCTAATAGTAGGTTAGTGTCACATCGCTGCGCAAACCAGAAGTTGAAATCACCTGCCAGCATGTTGCATGTGAACGGTGATTTTTTTCGGTTCGACCGTATCGCACTGGAAAATCAGTCTTGCCCACGGATCGTCGATCACTCTTCGGTGCTCACCTATTTTCGGATGCGGCTTTTCGAAGGCTACTGCTAATTGTCCTTGCTCGTGGAGGGGATTCCGGACAAATTAGCCTTACCGTGAGCATCCGTTTTTCGCTCGAAGGTCGAAGGCTTTGGATCGGAGTAACTATCATCAAGAGGAGCACCAGAAATTTGTGATTCAACGTGTCGCAATGTCAGGTTCGACATGAGGCTTCATGGTGTTGTTTCCAAGCGTAATACTGTAACACGCTCGGGACAAATGGTCCCAAGCTACGGAATGAGTTCCATGCAAATCAGTCGGTCGATG
>JANNNN010001162.1:0-4988 GCA_031398555.1 Planctomycetia bacterium
TGACGTGGAACGTCGCCTGGGACGGAGCCAGCGGACCGATCGCTACCGAATGGGGCGTTCATAAATTCCCATCGGTCTTCTTGTTTGATGCCGAAAAAAAGCTGCTCGCCAGCGATCTTCAGGCAGAGGATCTAGCTGAAGCAGTGAAGGCACTGTTGAGTCAAGGTGGGACCTGATGTTGACGACGAACAAGGCGGTTAACCCGAGCGGCGGATCGGGCGTGTTTTACAATGGGAAGGATCTTGGCCGCCGCTGGGTTACCTTGTCGTTCGGCGGTGAAAGGCGTAACGTATGAGCCGAATTCAACCATTCCCACTTTTGTGCATCGTCTGGTTCACATCGTTCGTGCTTGGATGTACGTCCACCGAGCGCGCGACAATCGAATTGCACGATGAAGCGCCGCAGACGCTGAGTGCGGAACAGGCACGGCAGGCTGTGCTCGATCTGATCCGCGTACACCCAGAGATGTTTGTTGGCAGCCCCGACCCTGAGAAGTTGGCACAGCTCCCTCTCGAGGAGCGGGATGATGGCGAGTTCGCTTTCGGAGCCATTGTCGTTTCGACGTCTGAGCGTTGGTATACGGCTGATATTGGGCAAGACGGGCCCGAGTACTATCATTTCAGTGGCTCCTTCGAATGGCGAAATGAGAAGTGGGTCGCCGGCGAGCCGAATGTCCAGAGATTTCATAAAATGCCTGACTAACACATGCACCGGAGCGGCCGATCCAACGGTTTGAAACCGAAGGTCACTCAGCGGTGCCCGGTGATTCGTCGTTCCGGCCGTTACGACGGTTGGTGGTGTATGGCGTACGCTCTGAATCCGGCTACCGGCGAGGACCTCTGGGTCAACAAGTGGAACTGGCACCCAACCATTGAGCTACTCGTTCGCGTGGGCATCTTCACCGCTGAGCGCGCCGAGCCACTCCATTACAATTGCGGTGGCGATGTCACTGACGCAGAAGCGATCAGGATTTGCGAGTTCCTTACCGCCTACTTGCAGTCGATGCCACCAGGACAGAGGCTGCTGATCAACGGCAGTTCAACGAGCGAGCCGGACACCGGCGAGATGTTTCGCGGACCGGACACCACCTAGCATGCGGGTCCGCTATTGTTTCAAAAACACAGTGCGGTTCGTCCCGTAGAAGCAAGCTTGATCCAGATGCTTCTGCGTTAAGTAGTTGTCCGCGTGGCTGCAAACCACATTGAATCATCTGATCAAAACGGACCAGTTGTGGGAAACAAAATGAGCGGGACGCTCTCAGTAGCGTCCGGCGCCTCCCTGGAGAACCGAGTGCTAGCGCACTGCGGCTAATCCCAAAATTAAAGTTGGACAAAGCACTAACTGTATCGAGCCTCAACCGATTTACACATGGAAGCAACATCCGCGTAGACTCGATTGAAAACCTCATCCCAATCGCCAGCCACCTTCTGCCGGTACAATCGCATGCTCGGATACCAAGGAGTATCATTACGATTTTCAATCCAGCGCCAGTCCGTTGCAATGGTCGATAAGACAACCCAGACAGGAATGCCAAGCGAGCCTGCCAGATGAGCCAAGGAGGTGTTCGGCGCGATGACAAGATCCAAATTCGCCATCACTGCCGCAGTGTCTAAGAATGGACCATCCTCATCGAATCTCTCTGCGGGCGGTTGTATTGGAAAGCAAACATCTCGAATCTGCTCGGAACCGCCTCCTTTCTGCAGGCTGATCAAATGCACGCCAGGCAACTGGGCGAGCGGACCGTACTTTTGCAACGAATAGGATCGCTGTCGATCGTCCAGGTAAGTCGTATTCCCTTGCCAAACTACACCAATTCGTAAAGCTCCTCGCGACTTTAGCCGACCATTCCAAGCTTCAATCCGATCATCCGGAACGCGGAGATACGGAACATTTTGGGGCACCGTTTCCAAAGTGGTTCCAAGAACGTTGGGCAGCGACAACAGGGAGACACGCAGGTCGCACTTTGGCGGGGCTTCAGAGGAAACAGCATTTCCAAACGATGTGCATGTTTTCAAGAGGGGAACCAGGACCTGAGGGCAATGAAAGAACACCCTCTCGCCTTGTCGATCAAGCACCTCCACGTAGCGAACAAACTGCAGTACATCACCAATTCCTTGCTCGCTCTCGACAAGCAGACTGCGTCCTTGAAGCGACCGACCGTCCCACTGAGGCTCCGTTCGCAACTTCTTCGCAAATTGTTGCGCACTGCTTTTCCAACGCCACTCATACTCGCGCCACCCCTCTCCGAATTGCCCCAATCGCAATAGAGTCATCGCTAAACACATATGGGGTTCTGGAAGATCTGGAGACAACGCGATCGATCGACGGAACTTGTCAATCGCCTCGTTCGGTCGGCCAAGTTGGAAAAGCACCCAACCCAAGTTATTCCAGCACATAGCGGACTGGCCGTCGAGTGCCAGACTGGCCCGATACGCGACCACAGCCTCTTCAAGTCGCCCGAGTCTCGCCAGTGCAGTGGCTGTGTCATGCATGATTGTTGCTCGATCCGGCGCCAGCACCTGAGCGAAGCGAAAATGGATCAACGCCTCATCGGGCTTGTTCTGATCTAGTATCAAGTTGCCGAAATTGGACCACGCTGAAGCCGCGTCTTGTGTTCGCCCTCGAAGTGTCAGCAACCTGCAAAGATTCTGATGTGCCGTCAGGTAGTCAGGCTTGACCTGCAGGGCACGACGATAACTATCCTCAGCCTCGTCGGGGCGGCTGCTTTCTTGCAGCGCCGCTCCTAAATTCGTTAACAGCACCGAGCAGGGTGTTGCCTTAACCGCGATGGCTTTTTGAATAAGTTCAATGGCTTCGATGTGCCGCTTGCTTTGATGGCGTACAAGACCAAGTAAATGCAGTGCATCGACATGTTCGGAATCGAACTGCAAAATTCTTAAGTACGACCTTTCGGCTTCGGCCAATCGCCCGCGCTGATGAAACGAAAATCCTTCATCGAGTAGTGCCTGGGCAGCTTTGGACCCTGATCCGTCGTAATCGACCACTGCACATTCCCTCCCTGTTTCGATATAGCTTGCCAGAAAAATCTTCCAACCATGTGTTGATTTCGACCGACATGTTAATCACTTTTGCAGTCAGCTTGAACGGGCCTAAACCGCTCGCCCGTCACGAAAATGTTGGCATCGTCATCGCAACTCATTACAGTTCGCAGGAACGCTCGATGGATGATTGTATAAGTAGACTTTCATTGACGCGCCGAAGTCGTCGCTTAACTGATAACAAATGGTCGCACCCGGCAGGAGCGACCCACGGAAGTCCCGCCTATTTGCGATTCGCTGCTGGCTTCTCAAGATAGCTTACTCCATTGATCTTGGTGCTGGAAAGCTTTTCAGAAAGTTGATTCAACTGCGACTCACTCAGTTTCTTCTGGTCAAAGGTTAGATAATTGAGATTGCGACAAGCAGCCAGCATTTCGAGCGTCGCATCGCTTAGCGCGATAGGTGGAAGTGCCAGGCACTCGAGTTTCTTGTGTGCTTGGTCCGGCTTCAAACGAAGCCAGCTACGAAAGTGCGCATTATTCTAGCTAAATCACTTGACTAGTCGCTTATTTCGTTTGGCGACAGCCACATGGGTTAGGAATGTAGTGCGGGGTAGCGGACGCTGGCAGCGCTGGCAGCACTAGCAGCGCTGGCCACGGGTGGGCTACTTCGCGGGTTCTTTGGCTGGCTCTTCTACGGCGGCTTCGACTTCTACCAGCGTGTCAAGATCGCCATTGTTCTTGACACGTCCAGCAAAAAAGTCTGAAAGTGTGTGCATGCCAAGCGCAGTACGTCGAGCCGCATCGGCGAGCGTCCGATAGATCAGCCATTGGTCTTTGTCGATCTGAATTCGGTACGCAACCGCGACATCGCGCTGAACGGCTTCGAGGTTTTCGGCAACGGTCAGTTGACGCCATGTAAACGGCTTCTTCGCGTGACGATTGCAGAGACTGATCAGTACCGGCGTAACACAGCGGCTTTTGGTGGTGTCGGCGGTGACGTGGAGCTGATCGTCGACCGCTTCAAAGCGGCCTGGAGCGAGTTGACGACGCCACTCTGGCAAGTGCAGTGGCAAAGCAAGGCAACGTTGTCCACTTGGCAAGTTAATAAAGCCTTCACGAGTCTTTTGAGCCGCTTCGAAACTTGTTCCAGGGGCCAACGGAAGACTGGAGCGCAACAACCACTGGCCATCTTCTGTCCCGATAAGAGCGTCGGCGAGCACAAGCAGACGTTCTTTGCGAAACAGCATCGCTTGACGCTGCACTTTAGCATGTTGACCGAATTTGGCTTCGACTTCGATATAGTCAACTTCTTTGTCGGTGAACCAACAGACTTCTTCCCAGTCGCCGAGCTGCATCTCGCGCTGGCCATTCAATTCAACTTGAACACCCCATTCGCCAGACAATACCGGCTGACCTTTCGGGCCAAGGGCCTCGATAAAAATTTCATTGTCGGAAAAATCAAAAGCGAAGCGGCTACCTTTGTGTCGCCAATCGCTTTGCATCGTCGCGCAGCCCGCTTGATCGCAGTAATGCGAGATCGCAGGCAGTTGCGAAGTCTTTAGTTCAGCTATGTCAACGCGGCGTTCGGATTTAATACCAACGCAACTGAGAGCGGCGATCAATGGTTTGGGTGCAGCCGATAGTTTTACGACGGCTTCCCAGATCGATTTCGCACGCGGAGAGACTTGCGGCGCACCGAGCAGGGCTGTACTATCGCCTCGCGACCAGCGCGCGGCATGTTTTAGCAACGCGGCCAGTGCCTTTTGCTGAGGTGGGAAGAACTTGCGCAGGCCCAAAGAATCGGCCAAGACGCGCGAACGAAGCACACTGGCGATAGCGGCTCGCAAGTACGTCGCGCCGTGTACCAACCAAGGATAGGCTTTGTCCTCGCCACGCTCGAGCAGAAGTGCCAAGTTGTCCATCGCCTTGCTGGCTTCGGCTTGCACAACCCGCTTTGAACCTGCAGTGGTCATGCATACCAACAGGG
>JANNNN010000512.1:0-2137 GCA_031398555.1 Planctomycetia bacterium
CAGCGCCCGCGGTGCGTTACGTGTTCGCTTCTTTACGGCAACGCGATCCTTGGCGCTGTGCATCAATGTAGGTTCAAGCCCGCTAGCTCTGCTGAGGGCGAACACTCCACACACCCTACATTTACGGCCAACCGTTTCGTAGGGTGTGTGGAGCGGTTGGGCAGCGAACGGTCTACGCTAGGCAAAAATCGTAACTGACTAAAGGATTTAACAATCACAACAGTAAACCGCGCAACACACCTCCCAATAAGCTGCGCTCGATAAGCAGCGCCCGCGGTGCGTTACGTGTTCGCTTCTTTACGGCAACGCGATCCTTGGCGCTGTGCATCAATGTAGGTTCAAGCCCGCTAGCTCTGCTGAGGGCGAACACTCCACACACCCTACGAATCAGCCGTTGATCTCGTAGCCTTCGCGATTCTTGCGGCCGATCAGCTTGTTGGCTTCGTCGTCGCCAGGAAATTTTTGAGTCGCCGGATCGAACTTCACGCCGCGACCTGTCACCAAAGCAATGTTTGCCAAATGACACGCGTTCACAGCCCGAACATGGTCCTTGACGTTTGCCACCGGTTGCTTGCCACTGCGAACACAATCGAAGAAGTTCTTCATGTGACCGTTCGGCAACTCGCCTCCATACAACTTGGCCATCAAATCTTCGATCTCCTGCTTAGCTTTCGGATCCGCATCGATGTCCTCAACTGGTTTGCCTGTCAATGTACCGCGATTCACACGAATTTTCCCAAGCTCGCCCGCAATGAGCAGCTGGTTTTCACCACTGGTAATCTTGATCGTATTGCCTGTCGAGAGTTTTACATCGACGTCGAATGAGTAAGCCACGTTGAACGCGTGAGGCATCTCTTTAGGCTTGATTTTGCCAAGCAAGAAGTCCAGCACTTTCGGTTGCTCAACACCCATAAAGCCGCCCGTCCCCTTGGCTTCAACAGCTTGCCCATCAGCACCCGCCAAGGCCCAGAAGGCGATGTCGGTATGATGCACGCCCCAGTCAGTGACTTGGCCGCCCGAATACTCGAACCACCAACGGAAATTCCAACCGATTCGCTCCGGACAGAACTCAACCGCTGGAGCTGGACCCAACCAAAGATCCCAATTCAAATTCTCAGGCACCGGAGCCGATGGGAACGGGCCAAACGGCTTGTCTTTGTCTGGGCTCCGCGACGCCGACTTCCCAACTGAGCTGATCGCTTCCAAGTTTTTACCAAGCCGCCCGCTGTGGGCAATTGCAACGGCTTTCAAAAAACGCATGTCAAATTCGCTGCGTTGCTGCGTGCCGACCTGAAACGTTTTTCCATATTTCTTAGCGGCTTCCTGAACAATTTGGCCTTCCGCCAAAGTCAACGTCAGCGGTTTTTCGCAGTAAACGTGCTTGCCGGCCTTCATCGCTTCGATCGCAATTTTCACGTGCCAGTGATCAGGCGTACCGATCGTGACCACATCAATGCCCGATTCCTTGTCGAGCATTTCGCGATAGTCAGCATAGATCTTGCACTCGCGGCCCTTCTCCTTCTGCTGACTCGCAAACCTCTCCGCATTCGGACCGCTCACATCGCAGCAAGCCACCAGTTGTCCCTGATCGGCGGCTTGGCCCCCGATGCCGCTACCCCGGCCCCCCACTCCGATGCACGCCACCACCAGCCGCTCGTTGGCAGAATCCTGAGCATACAATCTTGGCAAAATCGTCGGCATCGTGGCCGCGCAAAGCCCAGCACCCGTTGCTGCCTTTACAAAACTTCGCCGTGTCGATCGCGTTACTTGCTTGCTCATTATTATCACCTTTAGCTGATTGAGAAAACGATGAGTCTCGATAGAGATGAGATTTCAGGAGTTAGGTGTGGCGCGGGCTGCGAGGCTTTTGTTGCGTAGGGTGTGTGGAGCGGTTGGGCTACGGACGGTCTACGCTCAGAAACAATCGTGACTAACTAAAAGAATTAACGATCACAACAGTTAACCGCGTAACACACCTCCTCGACGCGCACGCGGTGTGTAACGTGCTCGCGGTGTGTTACGTGTTCGCTTCGCAACTTCGTCGCGAAATTTGGCCTTGTGCATTAATGTAGGTCCAACCCAGCAAGCACAGCAACGGGCAAACACTCCACACACCCTACTTGGCGGCGATGGGCAG
>JANNNN010001176.1:0-9391 GCA_031398555.1 Planctomycetia bacterium
GTTAGCCTCCGGTTACGTCTCCAACCGGAGGCTAACGCCTTCCGGCTGATCAGTCGCTTGAAAAATCGCGTTTTCCCTGCGTTTTTAAGCGGGACGCTCTCTAACGCCTTCCGGCTGATAAGTCACCTGCGAATTAACGATCACAATTGCATTCATACGCGAAACGTCGATAACGTGATGTGTTGAGTAGCACTAACCCCAAAATCCATAAAACCAATCTCGAAGCCGATCGACTCTTGGATCGAAAAATACTTGACAAGCGACATGATTAGCCCACTAGCTTGCGTCGCCGCGAATGCGAGGACGCGTCTTGTTGAGGTTAAACACTTTGCTGGCCGCGTTAATGCGCGGTAACGGAACACCTATATGGCCCGATTCAGTAACCTCAATTTCGCTCGTATCCGCGTCACTGGATTCTCTGATATGCAACTGCATTTGCGGAAACGGAATTTCAATGCCGTTCAAATCAAGCTTCTGCTTAATGCGAACCAACAACTGCTCGCGTACATCCCAGTAGGACGCTTTTTCAGTCCAAAAGCGGACAGTCCAGTCGACTGAACTTGGGGCAAGGTTTGACAAGAATACTTTACAGCCGCGATCATCGCCAAGCACCATCCGATCGCTGAGCGACTGGACCGCCTCTTGAATCACTTGGCGAGTCTTATCGATGTCGGACTTGTAAGCCACTCCAACAACGAGATCGACGCGACGGTGACTATGGAAAGTAATGTTCTCGATGGTAGTGCCCGCGATCGAGCTGTTAGGCAGAATTAAGCGGCGGTTGTCGGTCGTGTCGAGGGTTGTTGTGAAAAGATCTATCTCATTTACTTTGCCCGAAACGCCGCCGACAACCACCATGTCGCCAACCTTGAACGGTCGGAAAACCAGAAGCAAAATGCCAGATGAAAAATTGCTGAGCGTGCCTTGAAAGGCGAGTCCAATTGCAAAACCTGCCGCCGCAAGAACTGTGGCAGCACCGGCTACACTGATTCCAGCTTTGGAAAGTATGGCGAGACTACCAAGGGTCATGATCGAATAGTAGACCAGTCGACCTGAGAACTTGCCAAGCGTTTCGTCAACGCGTTTACATACCGCCGTCGCGGTCCAACGCGAAAGCAGCTTAGCAATAAAGTACAAAGCAATGATCGTTACGATCGCGATCAAAGCGGGAACGATCACATTGAGCAGCAGCTTCGTGGAGGCTTCGTTGAGCTCGCCACGGGCCAAACCACCAAAAGCATCGTTCAACCATTGAGTTATAGGTTGCGCCAATGGCGCCTGAGGGAGAATTCCATTTTCACTAGCTGGGTTTGCAACTGCATCTGCCACAATACATCCCTTTTGCACAATTCGAACGGTCGATGAGCAAAACAGCTACGCTTTGCTAGCCGACGTATACAGAAATGGCAGAATTGCGTCCATGGCGATCACGCCCGTTTTTTGCTCGGGATAAATGGTCCCAAGCTGCGGCTAAACCCACGGGAGCATGCGTTGACTGATCAGCCGAGCAGTTTCAACGGCTACGGCGCCGCTTGGCAAACTATCGACGAACAAGCCACCCGCGTAGTCGAGCTCTTGCAAGCATTCGACAACTGCTTGTGGACTGACAGACCCTTGATCGATCCAGTCGACCGACGGCCCGCGAGCGGCAGGTTCACGCAGTATTACCGCGCACAAGCGATCGACGACCCGCGACAAGCAACTCGACAACGGCAATTCCATCTGCGAGAACATCGTAGAAGTGTCTGCCACGACTGCAAGGTGCGGGGAATCGTACCATTGCAACAGCCGTTCAAAGCCTGCAATGGTCGCAATGAAATCTCCTGCAACTGGGCGAATTCCGATAGTAACGTCAACTCGAGCAGCAATCGGAACGATCTCTTCCAGTCGTCGATGCAATTGTTCCAGACCCTCTTCAACCGAACGGTTCTCAGCCCATGGTCCAGTCCGAACAAATACCGGCCCACTTCCCAATTGCCTTGCGATTTCAAACGCCCATCGCAACAATCCCAGCCCGTGCTCCCAACTGGATTCATCGGCATCCAGCAATGTTATGGGAGTAGCATGCACAGAGCTTAATAGGAACGGGCCCGTTGAATCGATTACGAATTGCGCATTGCGAGTCGATCGAGCCGCATCGAGCTCCGCGACGAATTGTATCAGCGATCCGCCTTGAAGAAGTTTTGGGTGAAAGCGGCTACTTGATAGCGGCAGCACGATCCCACTAAATCCGAGATCGCTCAGCAATTCAACTGCGTCAGGTAGGTAGTGATCAACCAAACTGTAAGCGTGATAGCCAAGGTACATGGATGCATCCACAAGTATACAAAGCTGATTTCGTAACAATTCGAACATACTAACAAAGAAACGTAGCTGGTTTCGTCAGAAACCGGTTGAATTGAAGTGTCACTATGGCCGCATCCGGTTTCTCACGAAACCAGCTACAAAATTCTACGCAGCACCTAAGTGCTTCGGAATCGCAGAGCACTCACCAGGGCAGGCATCAGCAGCAGCGCTACCGCTCCGCCAAACCAGGGCCCAGCCCACATGGCCGCGACCGCCGCGTCGATCAGAATTAAAGTTAAAATCGCATGCCTGACCGCAAGTTGAACCTTCCGAGGAACAGGATGGTTAACGCCCATCATGCCGCGTTGCACAACCGTAAACCCAATCAGTCCCATCAGCAGTGGGTAAGTCAGATTCGGATCGAGTTGCCAAGCATGCTCTGTTTGCGACCAAATCGGGAAAGCAGCAAGCAGCACCAAACCCGCGACTTCGAAACACAAACCTAGGGTCAGCATCCCAACTTGGCTATCTGTTTCTTCTCGCTTGGCATAGACCGTTACTCCCATGATGTACACGCCGATTGCCGCGGCGTACCAAACCAACGCAATGGGTTCCAACTTGGATTCGCCTACCGCTAACATGCAGCAACCTGCCATCAGAATGTTCAACGACCTGCACAGTCCCATCAATACCGGACCGATAAAGGTATGTTTTAACGCCGAGTTATAACTGCGGACGGACAGCGATAATAAACAAGCGGACGCAAAAGCGGCTCCCATCCAGAGTTTTTGCGACGAGTAAACAGTGGTTGCGATCAGAATCAGTAGCGGTCCAATCAGCAGCATCCCGTTTGCAACATGACCTGCAACGACGGGTGAAATACGACCGGCGGGCAATGGCCGCGTTGGCCGCGCAATGCGATCTTCTTCAATATCCACAACATCATTTAAAATCATCCCTGCCCAGTAGGCACAAAATGACGCAAGCAAGGTCAGAACAAATGCGGGGACTGGCATGAGATAACTGCCAATGATCAGAGACGCCGCGGTTGTATCTGATATTAAAGTAAAGGAGTTGGGCAGTCGAACCAGTTGAGCCCAATCTCCAAGCGTCCCCCAATGAAGTTCATCAAGGTCCGCTTCATCACGCAATTTTCGCTCGGGACTAGTCAAGTTATCCACTTACAAACCTCCTTGTTGAAGCTGCCACCGAAAGCAAAAACTATCTCGATTTTTCGATATCTTTTGCCAACTCTTGGTCGACTACAGTGCTGACACCGCGGCCTTCATCCAATCGGCCGCGAACATCCATTTCGATGTAGTCGTGATCGGTTTCCCAGAATTTCTTAATGGTCTCAGCATCAAGAGCCTGATAGGGTCGGAAGATTCGAAACCCGACGCCACGGGCCGGATCACTAGTGTACCACCAGGGGCTGAGCGGAACGTTAGGATCTTCTGATTTCCATTCTTCATCCTTAGAAGCGACCTTGGCTGCGCTGCGAAGCAACAAGGCGTCATCTTGGAAACTACCACCCCGGACGACGCGATTCTCTGCCGAGTCGGGCCAATACACTGACTCAAGGATACTCATGGGTTGTTTGTTTTCGATTGCATACTTGTAGCCTTCTGGTGAATATCCGTTTACGGTCCACTCCATCACGTTACCATGCATGTCGTATAAGCCAAACTTGTTAGGCTTCTTTTGCCCGACTTCATGCGGTATAGCCTCCGAGTTGCCTGCGTGCCACGCGTACTCGTCTATTTCGTTGGCGTCATTTCCGAATGAGTAGGCGCCCTCAGCACCCGCTCGGCAAGCGTATTCCCACTCGGCTTCAGTTGGCAAACGGTATTGCTGGCCAGTTAGTTTACTTAGCCACTTTGTGTATTGCTTCGCCGAAAACTGAGTCATCGTTGTTGCGGGCAGGTTGTCATCTTCACCGAACTCGAAAGTGAACGTACGGTCATACAATTCAGTTGGAGCAGTGACTGCATCGGCCGCGTTCGTAGCGTTGGCTTTGCGAAGACCCGAATTTGCCAGCGACTTAAACAGTCGATACATCGACATGTACAGTTTGTATTCCTTCCAAGTTGTCTCGCACTTTGCGACCCACATCGGACCCAAGTTGACTTGGATCTGGGGACCCTCATCCCCTTGATGCCCCGCTTCGTTTTCGGGACTGCCCATCGTGACCAAGCCACCTGGAACCGGGATCATTTCCAAGGTCACGTCACTGCCCGGGATTGTGAGGGTGTAAGGCACCATGAAGCCGCCATCGACTGCAACCGACGGACCGCTGTCCGGTTTCGACGACGACATGCCAACCTGCTTTGTTTTCAGATCATCAGCTCGGGAGATAAGACTCAAACCGAACACTACGACCGCAAAAACAACCGACCCAAACCGCACAAAAACACGCATCGACAGCCTCACCCCATAAATAAATTGATCGCAACTGAGCAATCTATTCTAATTCGACTGGGCTCGCCTGTCGCGGGTGGGCCGTGGCGAATGCTGCCAGCCTGCTCATACCGCCACATGTTTTTTCGGACTTCTGTGTGCTTGGCTCGAATGGCGTGGCGAACCTTACCATATCCCCCTAAATACCTACCCGTGTGCTGCCTTATCCATCCAACGGGTCGGTAGTTGTGCTGTCGCGGGGCATCATACATTCTAACTCTGAAAACTCGAGCTCTTGCCAGGCAAGCTGGCACGGGGCCAACACAAGATGTAGGGCACAAACAGGCTGGCAGCGTCAGCCACGGTCCTAACGTCGATCCATTTCGCGAGCTCGCTTGCCCAGCGTTACCTGGAGAGAGATAGCGTCATCACCGCGACGGACTTCGATTGGGAGTACTGCTCCAGCGTCCGCTTCGCCGATGAATCGCATCAATTCACTTTGGCTCATAACCGGTTTACCGTTGAAACTCAGGATAATGTCCCCGATTTCGATACCTGCATCGCGGGCTGGTGAGTCACCTGATCGCGGAAAGCCGATAACGGCTACACCAGCCTGCGCTCGGCCCTCGCTATTGAAACGCTGTTCATCCTCTAGCTCTTTCATCGAAACCCCAAGCCAGCCACGGGCGACTTCGCCCGCTGTTACCAATTGCTGAGCGACGCGTTTGGCTACTTTACTTGGTATTGAAAAACTGATGCCTCGATAAGTCTCACCGAGTATGGCTGCATTCACACCGATGACATCACCCATCGAATTCACCAAAGGGCCGCCACTATTGCCAGGGTTCAATGCAACATCGCTTTGCATTAAATCACCATAAGCGGTACCGGCTTTAACACTCGTTTCATAACGGGTGCCACGCAAATCAACACGATGCTTGCCGCTGATAATTCCGAACGTCACGGTTTGTTGAAGCCCAAATGGACTTCCGACGGCCCACACAGGCGAACCAACAACAATCTGTTCGCTGTCACCCCAATTGATTGGCATCAAGTCGGTTGCGTCCACTTTTAGCAAAGCGAGATCTGTTGGTGGGTCAATTCCGACTACTTCGGCTTCCAGACGACGACCGTCGCTGGTGGTGACGTCGATCCTTCCTACTCCTTCAACAACATGATGGTTGGTTAAAATGTAACCCAACTTGTCAACTACAAAACCGCTTCCTTGGCCTTCAACAAAGTGCTTTGACACTTGAGGCATCAAGAGCTTTTGCATTTCAGTTTGGCTATCGGGATCTTGTAGCAAATTGATATGTACGACACTTGGCCCGGCTCGTTGACTTACCAACTGCGAAACATCGGCCAGCGAATCGAGCGAAATATTTTTCAATCGCTCGCCACTCATTTCGTACTCAGCTCGCAGCTGGCCGCGATACCATCCGTATCGAACGCTTTCGACCAACGAAGGAACAATCAGACGAACCGCCACTAACAGAACGAGCACGACTACCAAACTTAATAGCGTTGAGTAAGCCAATTGGCGCGGATGCGAATCGCGTGACGATTGATGCGGTTCATAATCCTCACCGCCCGACAGTCGCACGTTCAGTGGAGTCGCTTCAGCCAGGATTTCAGAATCGTCAAATTGAGAATCGGTGAACTCGCATGCCGGACTTTCGCTTGCCATTCGGTCAACGGATGGATTGCCGTCCCGCAAACGGTCGTCAACTTTTTCTGAATCTTGCATAAGATTGCCTTTGGGCGAGCGTATTCAATATTCTGGGTCCGCCGACCTGCCAGCTTAGATTGTAGCTTGTTTCAGCAGAAAAAAGCAAAATTTAGAAATGGCTGAGGTGCCAGCTTCGGGGGATCGCCACAATCTTCGGTGCGTACCTTTTCGTTTTCTCGGTTTGGCCTTAAAACTAACGCCTGTATGGACTTATAGTCAACCTCCTGATCAAACGACCGCTTGGATTTTATAGCCATGTCACATTCTCTCCAACAGCGACTGTTCGACGAACTTAGCCAATTAGTTTTGATCGACCCGCATACACATATCAATCCGCACAGTCCAGCCAGCACAACCCTGGCCGATATCCTCGGCTACCACTACTATACCGAGCTTGCACACTCGGCTGGAATGCCGCGCGAGCATATCGAAGAGCCCGGTATCAGTTCAAAAGAAAAGGTTGGACGCATCGCCCAGGGACTCGCCCACATCGACAACACCGCCCAACTCAGCTGGCTGCTTGAACTGTCACGCGAGCTGTTCGGATTCGATGCCGATCGAATCGATGGTACAAACTGGGAAGCCCTTTACGATGCTTCGCTTGCCAAGATGAATCAGCCCGATTGGGAACAGCAAGTTCTCACTGCATCGAAACTAGAAGCGGTTTTCCTGACCAATGATTTCGACGACGAACTGGCTGGATTCGATACAACTCGGTACGTCCCTTGTTTGCGTACCGACGAACTGGTCTTTCACTTTGCCAAGCCCACTGTCCGCCAGCGACTGGCGAAGTGCTCGAGTGTCAACGTCCAATCGCTTGGCGATTTGAAGAAAGCGATCACTCAGCGGTTTCAGCATTTCAAATCCAACGGCGTCCGTGCTTGCGCCATCAGCCTTCCACCTTACTTCACACCCACTGAGATCAGCGACACCACCGCCGAGGCGGCGTTTACTCGCGTCATGCAATTGAACGAGCAAGCCTCCAACGACGATCGCACCACACTTGGTTACTGGATGTTCTGGCAGCTGGCCAAGAACTGCGTCCAGTTCGCTTTGCCGTTCGATCTTATGATAGGTGTAAACCGCGCCGTGTACCCAAGAGGCGTCTATCAGGGGCAAGATCTTTACGACAGTCGCGTCTCGCTGATCCAGTATCGCGAACTTTTCAACGCATTTCCACAAGTCACATTTCCAATCTCGGTGCTCGCCAGCGTTACCAATCAAGAGTTGGTCAGTTACTCATGGATCTTTCCTAACGTAGTAACCAACGGCCACTGGTGGTACAGCAACACACCCAGCTTCATAACTCGCGACCTCACCGCCCGCCTTGAAGCGATCCCTCGCAACAAGCAAATCGGTTACTACAGCGATATGTACAAACTCGAGTTTGCATTGCCCAAGTTCAACATGTTCAAACGTTGCTTGTCCGGCGTACTTGCCGAGCAGTTCGTCATCGTGCAAAAGTGGTCTGAATCACGTGCTATTGAGCTAGGGAAACAAGTACTTCGCGGAAATGTTGAAACGATTTTTGGCTACTGATTTGGCCAGTCACAGCTTCAAAGAATCAGAGGTCCCATGCAAGTCCCAGTCTATTACAAAAGTCTGTCTGAATTACCAATAGCCGTTGGTTGGCCGTTCTCCTTCATACTGCCACGCCCTTTAATTTCTGCTGGTCCGTGGGCACTCGGTGCCCCTCCGCCAACTCCGTTGCCAACTCAAGTGTCGATGGTTACGCTGGCAGGTACGTCGATCGCTGCATAATGCTGCTGGATAAGAAAATCACTTCGTAGCCTAGAGGGAGCGTGCCGAGCGTGCCTCATGGCTAACGTTTGCGGGATGTAAACATCAGCGGCTGGGATTTGCGAATCCGACGTAGAGCGAACATCACAGCACCTAGTGCAGCTGACGTCGAGGCCCACAGAGGGTGCAATTGCGGGTTTGCGATTTTCCCTTCGACTTCAGAAACCTCTCCCGTGGTCGAAGCCGAAACCGCATTAGGCGTAATTCGATCGGTCAAGCCTGTGTATTCGGCTGCCGCTCCAGCACCGTTTTCAAACGCGCGGAAAATACCAACGTTAGCAATCCAGGCCTTGTTCTCACTCCGAGCGTCCTCGGAAATGTCCTCGAGGTCACGCAGACCGATGTCTCGATTCAAAGCCAACGCAATCATGCCACCATCCGCAAATGCGATCTCCACAACCGCAGCGATTTCAGGACGCGAATTCTGCTCGCTGCGTGAATTTGGTTGAGCTGGATCAAATCCACTTTGTCGAACACGACGATGATTTTCCGCTAAATCCGAGAGCAGATTCTCGAGGGTTTTCAAACTTGCAACCCGCTCAATCAAAGCTTGATCAAATATCGAATCGCTAAGAACTGTCTGAGGCTTTGTAAAGTGAAAATCATCCGCCTCTTGCCTAAGCAGACCCAACATTGAAGGTTGTTCTCTAACATTTCCAGGACGTGAGGAGAAATCAAAGGTTGTTGTACCAGATGTTAACGCTGATAAAGCTCCAATACTCGAAAGCACCGTATTCGAGGCCCCAGCACTGAAAGCCATAAGGTTGACTTGCGTGGCAGTGTTGCTTAACGGAACAACTGAGTTGCTTGCGGGAGAGGTCTGCGAGACGGCGTTTGGTGCCCGTTCAAGCGCACTGTTCTCACCAGCAAAGCTCGAAGGATGATTGTTGCGGTTGCTCGAATTACCTGAACCTACTTGATTCCCTGAACCTAGCTGCTCGCGAGGTATACCCACTTGAATCACGTCACGCGATGGCGAAGGAAAAGCCAGCCCAGGGTTGCTAACGCCACCAACCCTCGGGGGTGGTAGCTGCGTCGAAACTTGCGATACAGGACCGGAAGGAGGTGTGAAGGTTGACGGCCCCTCACCGTCTGGAGGCGGCAGACGCCCTTCGAAATCGCCACCGTACCTTCCATGATGCGATGACCTATGTGTCGAACGCCGTTCACCATTCATGA
>JANNNN010001208.1:0-1702 GCA_031398555.1 Planctomycetia bacterium
GAATATTGATTCCCGCGCTATTGATCAAAATGTCGATGCGCCGCCAGCGGACCATGGCGGTCTGAATAGTGCATTCGAGAGCTGCCGGATCGTTCACGTCCGCTGCGTGCCCCACTGCGTCCACTTCGTAAAGGTCCGCGATTTCTTGGGCCGCTTCGATCGCCTGATTCGCACTTCGACTGACCAACATGACTCGCGCCCCGGCTGAAGCCAATCCAGCAGCCATCGCAAGCCCTAGCCCTTTTGAACCGCCGGTGATAATAGCGGTTTGACCATCGAGCCGAAATTGTCGGATACCGGGGAAGTCGACCTGCGGTGCGGACATGGATGGGCCTTCATTTGGGTGTTCAAGTTCTTCTAGCTTAAATCTTCTAGCTTAAATCTTCGATCGTAAAAAGTATCCGGTCTACGATTTCGTCGGTTGTTGCAGGATTGAAAAATACAGCCTTCCAAGCCGGAATCTCAAGGCCGTGCGGATTGTAACCATAATTGGTCGTAAATCCGAGCTTAGGATCGATGGCTGCGTCAATCATTTTTTCTCGTCTCTCAAACATGCGACGCACTTCTCCAAAGTAACGCGTGCGCTGTTCCTCAGTTAAAGTACCAGCCTGCAACCGCTCAAAAATCTCATCGCCATTGCGACCTTTTGGCAGTACCCACCAATTCACGCTTGCGCCGACGGTCCCAAGATTTAATACACGGCAAAAATCGAGCTTCAACAGGCCTTGCTTTAGTCTTTCAGCCAATTCGATGCTGCGAGCAGTCAACATTTGCCAACCCGTCAAGCCGATACTGTTGAGCGAAGCCATCACACAGTACGGGCCGATGGCTGGACGGGAGCATTCTAGAGTAAATAGAGCAGGATCGCGACGCGCGTCGGCTTCTGAAAAATAAGGCGTATCGTGCACTGTCCGCGATAAGTATTTCAGATCCTCACGACGATTCACGATGAATGCGCTCGACGGATAGTGACCACGACCCATCTTATGAAAATCGAGTGTGACGCTGTCAGCGCAATGAAGTCCGAGACAATGCTTTTGAATCTGCTTAATCACCGGAAGCAATTGGGAAGTGAACTTCAGCGGATTGGATTCAATTTGATAGTCTGTTAGAAACGTGAGCGCCCAACCGACGGCCGCATCGACATGCAATTGCGGGACAGGTTGTGAGTATTGCGCGGCGACGTCGTCGATCACTCGACGAATTCCAGCGACATCGTCCAGCCCGAAGCCGTCGGTTGTCCCAAAAGTCGCGATGACGTATGCAACCAGTGTCTGCTGACTATAAAGTTCTTGCAGTCGCTCGGCGAGCAGGTCTAAACGCATGGCCAAGTTTTCATCAGTCGGAATTTCAACCAATTGCTGTGTGCCTATACCACACCAACCCGCAACGGTTCGATTGGAGTAGTGACTAGCTGACGAACACAGCCCGACGACGCGCCGCGAGCCCAGTCCTTGATGCATCGCACCGGGTACAACTTTTTCGATGCCGATTCTCGCGCCGTACAAGTTTGATATTGTGCCACCGATCGTAAACACACCCCAAGGATCTTGAGTGTGGTAAAAAATCAAATTTGCTAGCGCGGTGATGACTTTTACTTCGAGTTCATTTGAACGTTGACTGTAACGGTCGGTACAAAGGTTGGGATTCTTAAGTAAGCAAGCAAATGCACCGATAAGCGACGCATGGTTGGCAGGTCCAC
>JANNNN010001243.1:0-11421 GCA_031398555.1 Planctomycetia bacterium
AGCATGTTGGCGAACTACTTGCCGACTCGACAATGATACAATTGTTAGTACGTCAACTGGAAAAACGTCCAATATCCGTATGCTGCTCTGCCTAAATACAAAGCTAAGTTGAAAACAAAGATGTCGCACAACTGGAACAACCGCTCACGACGATGCGCGTTCGGACTGTGTTTTGCGGTCATGATCGCAACCGAAGTTTGTTGCATTCTCGCTCAGGATGCCGCGGATCAACCACCGACTGCGACTTCGACGATTGAAAACCCGTTTGATTTGCTTCCTGTCGAACAAGAGGATTCTCCATCGAAAAGCGCTCAACCCGTGCGGGACAAGGCTGCTAAAAGTGATCTCGTCAGCCAAGAACCAGCCCCAACTGCGCCGAAGGAGACACAGAGTGTCCTTCCGGCTGACAAACTTAAGGCGATTGATACGAAGCCAGAGGTGGGGGTCCATCAGGTTGATCGAGTTCTGACTGAGCAGTACCGTAGAGCGATGATTATCGATTTCGATGGCCCCATTTTTGGGGCACAGCATGCCTATTTAAACAATCGATTGGATCGAGCTCAGCGTGCGGGAGTGGACCTAGTCATCATCCGGCTTACAAGTCCCGGTGGATTATTGAACGAATCGGTTCAATTAGGGCGACGTTTGAGCGAGATTGATTGGGCCACGACCATTGTGTATATCCCAGAAGAAGCGATCAGCGGGGGTGCCATTATCGCTTTGGGATGCGATCGAATTTACATGCGACCACGGGGCATGATTGGAGATGCTGGCCCGATTGTTCTCGGGCCAGATGGAATGTTTGAACACGTTGAAGAAAAACGCGTTAGCTATCTACATGTGGCCATGCGTGAACTCGCCGAATCGAAGGGCCGTCCGAGCGCCTTAGCCAGTGCCATGTCAGATCGTTCGCTTAAAGTCTTTCCAGTAATAACAATTGCAAGTGGTGAAACGAACTACTTCTCGACGGAGCAAATTTCCAAACTCGAAAACGCAGCCGATTATCAAGTTGGCGCAAGCATTCCCGAAGCAGGTGAAAACAGATTTCTTACCGTCAACGGAACGCGTGCGTTGGAATTGAAGCTTGCCGAAGCCGTGTTCGATTCTGAAAGCGAATTCCTGGGCGCGTTGACCTTCGAATCAAGAATCGATACACGCATGAACTGGGTTGACCGCACAACTTATTTGCTTAACCGCCCGTGGTTGACTGGCTTGTTATTGTTTGTCGCACTAATCGCACTCTACATTGAACTCGCCGCGCCAGGAATTAGCATCGCTGGGCTCACCTCTCTGGCATGTTTCGGCGTATTCTTCTGGAGTCACGGTCTGGGCGGAACATCCGGTTGGTTAGAAGTCCTGATTTTTGTGCTTGGCGTGTTGTGCGTTATTGTCGAGATTTTTTTGCTTCCTGGTTTCGGCGTCTTTGGATTGTCCGGCATTCTACTTATCCTGCTTTCGCTGATCATGGCCACGCAAGATTTTGTTTTTCCGAATAACCAGTTTCAATGGGAGCAGTTCCAAACGAATTCTCTGATCGTGATGGGTTCGGTAGCGGTCGTCGGTATCATTTTTCTCGCGCAGTTACTGTTGCTCGATTCGTTGCCTGGGCTTAAGCGATTCCAACTGCGAATACCGAGCGTCGAAAGTACGCTGAGCGCCGCTGGAACAGAACTGCTGGTCAGGGCTTCGACCTCCGCAGCGATAATGCCACAGGTTGGCGAACAAGGCGTTACTGAGTCCGTTCTGCGTCCCTCCGGCAAAGTGCTTTTCGACAAACAATTGGTCGATGTAGTAACCGAGGGCGATTATCTCGACCCGGGAACCCCCGTCGAAGTCATTCGTCGCGAAGGCAATCGTATCGTCGTTCGCAAGACCGTTTGAGCTTACATCACCTTTTTGCTGAGCGGGGGTTAGACACGACGGTCTTCGACTTGGTTTGGTTTAGCAACTTTATTCCCACCGGCTTTCGCTTTCTTGCGCTTGGGCACATTCTTGCCGATTGCCGCTGAGCCAACTGGCGGAAGGAACTTTTCAAAGGCTTCTAGCAAAGCCTTGTGTTCCGGTTTATTCGCAAGACTGACAGTCTCGTTCGGATCGCTGTGTTCGTCGTACAGCTCTGTAGCGACAATTTTTGGGCCATTGCGGTCGCGCCAAAATGTTGCTCGCCATCGGCTGTCGCGAATGCTATAACCCATTAGATCTGTGCCAGTATCGGAATCTCGCCGAGGGTATTGGCTGATGGCTACGTCCGTCGCTGGTGCGGCCGGATTGTCTAAAAAGTTCTTAATGGAACCGCCGTCTAGTTTCTCCGGAACTGGTAAACCGCAGATTTCAGCAAGCGTCGGATACACATCGACGAATTCAACCGGTGCCTCACACTTCTTGCCAGCACCGGTTCCGCCAAGCGATTTTGGAAGGCTTAATAGGAGCGGAACGCGAGTTGCGATTTCAAAATTTGTATGTTTGTGCCAGAGGCCATGGTCACCAAGCTGCCAGCCGTGATCGCCCCACAGAACAATGATTGTGTTATCGATTAGGCCTTCTTTATCGAGTGCATCGAGAACCTTGCCAATTTGAGCATCGGTGTAGCTGACGCAAGCGTAATAGCCATGGCGAAGTTTCTTGGCAAATTCGGCTGGAATCGGATCTTCCTTAGGAACGCCTGGATAGTTATGCAACTCGCTATTGTTATGACCGGCAAACGACGGGCTGCCCGATGGCAAGTGATCTATGGTAGGCACCGGGATAGTGTTTGGATCATAGAGGTCCCAGTATTTCTTCGGTGCTACGAATGGCAAATGCGGCTTAGCAAAACCCACTGCGAGAAAGAAAGGTTTATCTTTTGACTTGAGCGCGGCCAAACGTTTGACCGCTTCGGCGGCAGCAGCGCCATCCGGTAGATCAGCTTCAGCTTTTAGACTGACTTCGAAGGCCGGACCCGGTTTTGCGTTGTTGTTTCCTTTAGGGATAGGCGACATAAACTCTCCTACCGCCACACCGTGATTGGTCACAATCTGCTTGGTATAGTCCGTTAAGTCCGTATCCACTGTTTTGCCAGCCGAGTACCAATGGGGCTCACTCCACGATCGTCCGTCTTCGTAGCCTTTGTGATAAATCTTGTTGATGGCTGCACAGTGATAACCATTTGCTTTGAAGTGTTGTGGTAACGTAATACAGTCTGGCTGTGCGGCGCGGAAGTGAGTTACCAGGTCCCAGACCTTCGTCGTATCGGGTCGCAAACCAGTCATAATCGCGGTTCGCGATGGACTGCAAACTGCTTGTTGGCAATAGGCTCTATTGAATTGGACGCCGCGCGCGGCAATTCGATCGATGTTCGGCGATTTGACGATCGTGTTACCATAACAGCCAAGCTCTGGTCGTAGGTCATCGACCGCGATGAATAAGACATTTGGGCGTTCAGCAGCTTGCAGAGAGCTGAGCGCTAGAATTAAGGCGAGGCTAGGGAGTAGTTTTGTCATTTGGGTGCATTTTCCTAAACATCAACGCATGCGACTTTTGGGGGTCACAAAACTATAGATTAGCAAAGTCAAATTGTAAAACAAAAGGCGATGGGTGGCACTCGCGTGCCGACATTAGTATTCATTCAACTCAAATCCGGAAGCGACACGGTCCCATCTCGGTAAAGCACGTTGTAGGCACAAAATGGGATAATGTGGCCGCTTGGAAGGACGTGATGTGTGCAGCACTTCATCACTCGACGGACATCGAAATTGTAGACGTCTAGGAACGAGGTGATCGTGATTCGGAGAATGTCTCGAGCTCCGACCGACTGCGAGATCGCGTCTTGCAGAAATTTCTCGACGAGTTCGCGGTCGCTGGCCTCCTTCAGGGTGCTCTCAGAGCCGAATATGGGTAAGCTAGTGTGCAAGCTGCTCGCTACTGTGTTTGAAGTTGTACAGCAGCCGTCTTCGCCACACGACATGCGCGCGATCAGTTGTCGGGCAAGCTGCTCGGTTTTTTCTCGCGTGAAGCTGATTCCGTTGGCGAGCAAATCCAAGTTTGCTTTGGCGTCAATGAATTGTGTTAGGGGCAGCAAGCGATTTCCGTCGCGAGCGGCAAGGCTGATCCAGTGGCAATTGGGGTGCGCGCACGGTAGGGGCACGAAGTCAGCTTGCTTAAATCCATTTCGGGGATCGTTTGCAATCGAGTCGATGACGTCTGGAAATGTAATGCGTTTTTCAAGTTCGTCGGGCAGCAGGCAACGGCCGCTGTATGTCGCGGGCTGGAAGCTCAAGCCGGTGACATGCTTTCGCTCTGCGGCAAAGGCAACAAGGTCTGCTGACGCAGAGTCATTAACGCCGCCTTGCAAGGTCGCAACCAGCGTGACGTTCAAACCAGCTTTTTCGAGATTGTCTAGGGCGCGAAGTTTTATGTCGAGCAACCCAGCCTGTCCGCGCAGTTGCTGCATGGCGGAATCGTCGAGCGCATCGAATTGGAGATAAATCTCCAGTCGGTCTTTGTGCTCCGCCAGCGACTCGACTAGTTCGCGGTCATTCGCAAGTCGGATGCCGTTGGTATTGATCATCACGTAATCAATTGGCTGCGAAAGCGCGTACTCGACGGCTTCGAGCAACTGTGGATGCAACGTGGGCTCGCCGCCCGATAGCTGCACAACTTCGACGTGCCCTTCGGCGGCAACGATCGTATCGATCTGTTTGCGAACTTCGTCCAGCGATTTGTGTCGCTTGCCTGGCGCGCTTCCCGCGTAACACATTGGGCAGGTGAGGTTGCAGCCATCAGTGATTTCAAGGACCGCGATACACGTGTGCTGTTCATGCTCACTGCACAGACCGCAATCAAGCGGACAACCACGATCAGGCTCGACAGACGTTTGCTGCGGCAGCTTGGCTGGCAGGCTCGTTTCAACCATGTCGTATCGCGTCACATCGCTGCAGATGAAATCCTCGCGGGGGCCATGTTCGGGACACTGCTTGCGAAAGTAAACGCGTTTACCACGCACAATAATCTTGGCAGGGATGACTTTGCGACATTGAGGACAAAGGCTTTGAGTCAATCCGAGGTATGTGTAGTCTCGATGTCGCACGCGTCGGGAGATGTCAGAGGTTGCCATAGTCTGAGATTTCGATTCCTGTCAGTTAAAAGCGTAGTCGCAACGAAAGAAAAAACATCAAGCAGTAAAATAGCAAGCCGATGATGCCGCTGATAGCGACCACGACGTTGCCAGGATCGCCAATGCCAAACGCCAGTGTGCTGGGGATGCATACCGCTGCAAAGGCGATGAATGATACGACGATGAAGACGGAGTTCATCGCAAGTGAGGTGAAAAGTAGCGCGAGCGGTGGCGGCAAATTCTGCCCTGGGTTTACTAAGCCACTGAGCTCTTGAGGGTATTTGCGTTGCAGTAATGGCACACGAATGGCTGCTGCGATTGTAGCAAATACACCAACCCAACCTAGCGGGATACCAACCCAGGAAAGTATGACACTGGTAACTAACAGAGCGACAACTGCAATCCAAAATGCAACATCCAGATGGATCTTGGCAGTTCGGTAATCTGTCCTGGCAACGAAGCTCGGTGCGAACGGATTTTCGTTCGGTGGTTCGTTAATATTCGGTAGTATCGGCGGTTCTGACAAACTCGCACCTTCGTTCAAGTGTCGCACAATTGCCCCAATTGTAGCGCTTTTAGAGAATGACGATACGTCAATGTAACCTGGCACCGGTGGCTAAGGTATTACACTCACAATTCGAACGGCCGGTCAGCTTGTTGATATAGTGGCGAAAAGCGATAGTAGACCTCGAGCGTCATCGCACACATGGCCGTGGTATATAGCCTGCCACCTTCTTTTGCGTATTGGTCTTCGAAAAACCAACTGCCTACTTCGTGGCCGGACTGACTCTGCGTCTTTACGAGATGTTCCCGAATGGAGGGATTCCAAGTATTCCATGCAGGGCCACCTAAATGAAACAGAAGTAAAGTGGCGTAGTAGTTGTAGTACACATCGCCATTGGATCTTCCTTTTTTCACCAGGAACTGCCCCAACTCGAGGGCTCGCGGATCAGTATGTGCCCAGCCGCGAAAGAGTCGTAGGAGCACGCCAATGGCGCTGCACGTAGGATCTTTTTGAGGAGCTGCGTAGCCATAGAAAACGCCCGATGGAACCTGCTTCGTGTCGAGGAAGTTGTCGATGCGCAGGATGACCGCCGACGGAACATCTAGGCCGGCTGCGTGTGCGCTTTTGATCGCCATCATTTGCCAGCCGGTTATGGTAAGGTCACCGGGCTGTTTTGGTAGATAGCCCCATCCGCCTGCGTAGTTCTGCGCGGAGCAGATGAAGTTTACAGCCAACTGTGTCGGTTGTTTAAGATCTTGATCTCCTGAAAGCTGATACGCTTCGCAAAGTGCAAAGGCAGCTATGCCGTGGTTGTACATTCCACGTTCGGATCGATTTAAAAAGCTGCCGGTATTGTTGGCTTCTTCCATGATTTGGAGCAAATAGTAAATACCGGCTTGGACGGCGCGCTGATGCTTGCCGGATTTATGCGTGTAACCCGCTCCGAGAAAAGCCAATAGCGCCAATCCTGTTGCAGCAGGTTCATAGCGTGAGTCCGAGCCGTTATTTTTGCATTGTCCGTTGCATTTTCCACCATCATGAACAAGCGACCAACCACCGCTTGGCAGTTGATGAGCGGCTAACCAATCGAGGGCTCGCTCAACTGCGAGTTCACTTTCGAGTGTGCCGCCGCGGGCTTTGGCGGTTCGATCACGATTCTCGGCCGATCGACCCTCGACACCCGTGGCAGCCAATGTAGCTATCGATAGATTGCTGGTCGCTTGTGACAACGTGCTCGACAAACTGGACTGCGCAGTGGCTGCGACTGTAGCGGACGGATCGATCCTTTGAAGCTCGCCGAGCGATTGATTGAGCACTGCTTCGGAACGGGCGCCGGTGGATGGCAAAGTGTCCTGCATTTGAATAACTAGATCGGCGGGAGCAGCCAGGGAATCGCCGGGTGCTAAGATCTCGACTGTTTGGTCGATTGCGTCGTCTTCAGTGCCCTCGCCGGTCGCCGATTCGAAGGTGTTCGAATGTGGCACTCCGACTTGTGGCGCGACCGTCAACAACGCCAACATAAGCAGCAAGACCGTGTGAACGATAAAGCTCACAAGGGCCGCGGGCGTTCGCCCCATCGATGACCATCCACGGGCTTCGGATGAATCGCCTTCGATCTTTGCAATCGTTTCAGAAAATTTGTCGACAGGAGGCTCAGAATCGCTACTAACCGGATATTTGCTAGCATCGAAATGGGCTGGCGGAGCGTTAGAATCGGCGCTGAGCGCGAAATGTCCGGTTCGCGAAACTGCGGGCGGCGCGATCGGCGGGGCATCGATTTGTGGTCGGTTAGGCATGATTTGCCAAAGATTCCGTAGCGGTCGCGAGGGACGTTTCCGTTAGCCCAAAATAACCCGAGCGTATTCGGTCTAGTTTAGCTCGCCAACGTGGTCGTGGCGTTTTTTCCGCGGAATCAGAGCTGTTAATTCGAGAAGGTGTAATGTTTGCATCAGAGTAAATGTAGCTGGTTTCGTAAGAAATCGGTGCCTAGCAGCGACGTTGACTTCACATCTGGTCTTCTGACGAAACCGTCTACTTAACTGAACTGTGCTGCTGGTTGAGAGACAAATGGTCGCAAGCGACGTTGCAAAGCTAAATGCTATGGCGGGGTGGGGTTATGCGCAGGTAAACTGCTCGCAATTCGCTTGCCAAGATGGAATTTGCAATTGAAAATGCTATGCCTAAATCCACCAGTTTGAATCGAACTTATGCGGTTTCTTTAACGGCAATCTGTTGGTTGCTTTCGCTTTTAGCGGCTTCGACCGATGCAAAACAACCCTTGGATCCTTACGTGGCAGCGGGGGTGGACGACGCTTCGCTGAACTCAGTTTGCACGGCATCTCCGGATCACGTTTGGGCAGTTGGCGACCGGGGAGCGATATGGGCTACTGTGGATGGAGGTCGCAAATGGGTTCGACAAGAATCCACTACGACGGCGAACTTGCACGCGGTCGCTTTTAAAAGTTCTACAGAGGGATGCGCGGTTGGCGGGTTGCCAGGAGCTTTATCCAGAACTAGTCGCAGTGTCGTTCTGCGGACCGTCAACGGCGGACAAACTTGGAGCGTCTTACCAAGCGATGGGTTGCCGCGATTCACGGGCATGCGGGCCATTGGCACGCGACTGATCGCTTGGGGTGACCACTGCCCGCAACGCAAGACTGGGATCTTTTACAGCCTAGATGACGGGCAGTCTTGGCAAGCGATGGAATCTTCCATTTCGCATGTCGCTGCACTTGGGACAGACGCAAGCGGAAGCGTGCTTGCGGTGGATCGAGTCGGCAACGCATTCAACAGTCAACTACGATCAGCGCGTTCGTTTTTTACTTCAAGTCCCACTCAACCGATTCATTTTGTCGATCATGTTGGCTCAACTTGGTTGGCAGGTGGCAGCGACGGACAACTTATTAGAACCGTCGATGGACAGTCTTGGAACCGAATCTCGGTACCACTTTCGTCGTCAGCGCTGCGGGTATGTCAATGGCGAACCGCCGCGCAGTTTGAGGATCAGATTTGGATCGCAGGCACACCTGGTTCAATCGTTCTACATTCGAAGGATCGCGGAGTGAAATGGGAAGTTCAGAGCACGGAGCAGACCTTGCCTTTGCGTTCGATAGTGTTTGCTGATGCGCAGCGCGGCTGGGCAGTGGGTCCACTGGGCTCAATCATTGCGACTCGCGATGGCGGAAGAACTTGGTATTCACAGCGAAGAACCGCAACACGAGTTGGAGTTTTGGCTGTTACTTCGAGCGACTCGCAGGTGCCCTGGCCAGCCCTGATCGCCGCTAGTTGGGATGAAGTCGTGGCATCGAAGTCAATATCGCTGTTCGGTGAAAATCTAGAGCAGAGCGCCAACTATGCAATTGAGACTTGGAAATTGAATGAAGCTTTGGCACCTCAGCTTGGAATGGTCGAACATGACGCTTGGCTAAATCCCAAGCCGACCGAATCGGCGCCGCACGATTTGACGCTGCTTGTGGACCGTTTGGCTGTTGAACTGCAATGCTGGCGGCCTGACGTTGTACTGACCGATGAAACGGGCGGACAGAAGTTAGCTACCGCCAACCACGCTGCAATGACAACACTTACAACGGCCATCCAACAAGCCGCGATTGCCACTCAGCAAAGCTTTGCGAAGGAACTGATGTTATCTCCTTGGAAAGTAACCAAACTAGTGACCGTCACAGAAGCAAGGTCCAGTCAGTATTCTGAGCACCCGAATCGATTGATGCGCGAACCAGGGCTTTCGATTTGGGACGTGCTTGCACCGTTGGGGACCCTCTACGAAGCAAACTCGAACGCGTTGCCTATGCGGACCTTGCAGCACACTCAAAGTACTCTAGCCAGCAACACATCGCTCTTTGGTGGCATTGCGCCCTCTCAGTCATCACACCGCCAAATCAATTTGCGAAGCCTTGGGAACTATCAACTGATTATGGGCCGCATCCATCGCATGACTACGCTCGACAATCTCGTGACCCTGCCGAGTGAAACCCCAAGCGCGGAATGGCAAACGCAATTGGATTTCGTCCTGCGGTCGCTGCCACCACGTGAACTTGCACCGTCGCTGCTTCGAGTCGTTAATGCGTGTTCAGGCCCATCCCTTTGGCCACGACGCCAAGTTGCCCTCGAGCGACTTGTGCACTTGCAGCCGGACAGTGACATGGCGAGTCACGCCAGATTTAAATCGCTTCAAATGCTAAGCAGCGACGAAATGCATGCTTGGCGGGAGGCAGCCTCGAGTGATTTATCTAGCAACCAATCCGTTGGCAGCTTGCGAACCGAGGCCGGTAACGCGCTCAGTCGCAATGGCTCATCGCTCACGCCATTCGATATCGTTTCTGCTATTGCAACGAAGCCAACGAGGATGACGGCTGATGATCTCACTGACATGATGCGCAACACGCAAGTCGTAACTGGGGCTAGGCTAGATGCCGGTTCGCAAGTCGGCGTTGCAGCATTTACGACAACACTCAACGCGGGTTTTGCCGGTAATGACAGGTCGGTGAACGTGGGTGCCCAACGCGGTGACTTGTTTTTCAAAGCCCTGGATGCATGTTATAAATCTGATTTACACCTTGCGAACCTTCCACAGCTTGAGTTGATGCGAGACGCGATGTCGCGTTCCAGAAGCGGCACGCCGCGCGGCGCCAACGCTTCCACCGCCTTGCTTGAATCCATCGTTGGCCTAAGTGCGATGGCGGGCTGGCCGCAAGTCGCAAGGCAAGAGCAGTTGCTCGCACAAGATCGACCTGAACAACTTCGTTGGGTCGGTTTTGCTGTCGCAACTGCGAATAGACCACTGCTTGACGGCGTGCTGAATGAACCCATGTGGGCCGCATGCCCGCCAATGAAGCTAACTCGTACCAACCAAAATGTGACTAGTAAAAACGCACCTGCGACCGTTCGATGGTCTTTCGATGAACGCTATTTGTATATCGCTATAGATAGTCCTCGCGATGAGAAAGCGACTATCCATGGACCCGCTCGGCTCCGCAAGTATGACAGCGATCTAAATGCAGTCGATCATGTACATCTGTTGCTAGACACCGACCGCGATTACGCATCCGCGATCGAGCTTGGCGTATCAGCAGCGGGAGAAACGTTTGACCGCTGCTGCGAAATGATCCAGTACAATCCTCAGTACTCCGTCGCAGTCCCCTCATCACCCCCCCAAGATCGTTGGGTCGCAGAGATTGCCATACGTCTATCTGACTTGACCACCCAATCAGAGCTTACCGGTCAAGCATGGGCTGTCTCCGCGCATCGCAAATCGCTTTACGGTGAAACTCAAAGCTGGTCGTCGATTGTAAGTGAACAACCCTCTTTGCAATCCACCGGCCTACTGCTATTCGTCCAGCCACCAGAAAAATGACTTGTAGGGTGCGTGAAGCAGTTAGGGCGTTCTCTGACCTGCGTTGCCCAAATTCCCGGACGAACAAAAGACATGACGTCATTTGTTAAAACCGCGCAACGCACCATCGACCAGTTCGAAACGCTCGTCGCAGATCTATTCGCCCAATGCGATGCGCGAATGCTTGCGGTGTGTTACGCGGTCGCTGCGTTGCATTGAGAGCAGCTTGTTGTCCTACATCTGTCTTGCTTTGAACCTGTTCTCAAAGCAACGCGACCGCTTCACACACCCTACGTTTAATGATTAACTGTCCTGTGTCCGGCAATGTGTTAAACTTTGGACTTGCGTGGCGATTCAAGCTACACTGTTTCGGAAATTTAACGGTATCGAAATTGAACCTTTCGCATCCAGCTTGGATGCGGCCTATCACCCGGTGTAGCAAATGGCGCGAACTTCCCGAAATTTAGGTTTGTT
>JANNNN010001258.1:0-5542 GCA_031398555.1 Planctomycetia bacterium
GTACCAGTGGTTTTGCTTGGCAGTGTCTTGTTGCGCGGCGCTTGGCCGAGCATGGAGTGCGGTTCATCGAGTTGATTGACGTCGGGTCATCGTCTAACTGGGATGCACATGGCGACATGCTGACTCATGCGCCGCTGGCGAAAAACGTCGACCAGCCGATAGCGGGTTTACTGAAAGATCTGAAGCGTCGCGGCATGCTGGAAGATACGCTTGTAGTTTGGACTACCGAATTCGGGCGGACCCCATTCAATGCCGCCTCCGGTGCCGCTGGGCGCGAACACCATCACTGGGTCTTTTCTTCATGGCTAGCTGGCGCAGGCGTAAAGTCAGGTATGACGTACGGTGAATCGGATGAATATGGCATCGACGTTGCAAAAGATGCTGTTCACGTTCACGATTTCCACGCGACCATTCTGCACTTAATGGGACTCGATCACGAGCGACTGACTTATCGCCACACCGGCCGCGATTATCGATTAACTGATGTAGCGGGTCGCGTCGTCAAAGAAATTTTGGCTTGAATGGAGCGTCAAAATTTAATCTTAGGGTTGGGTGGCACGCCCTCACTGGGAAATTCGCGAAAAAATGGAAGAGGTCAATATCGAAGTCCTCCTTCAGCGAGCAAGAGAAACGTCGCGAGCGTCGGCAGCAGCAAGCTGCTTGATTGTGATTCGTGGCGACGCAAGATAAAATGCAACTGCTTGGTCGGAGGATAGAGCTCTGGTAAGGACCAACTCGAGCGCCGTGCCAAGTGAAACGTCGAAGGGTGGCGGTGTCTAAACGTCGCCGCCCTCTTCCCTTCGATGTTTCCGAAATGCGAAAAACCTGCGTACTGGTTCGTAATTGACGGACCACCTGCGCGCAACTTACCGTTAGCATCCGCCAACTCTTTAGTCAATTGAGTAGGCAATTTTTCAAACTCGGAATAGCTGCGGTCAGACCTCACTCCAATTCACGCTGAACCAATACAACTCAACCCCAAAATCTAATCTGGACAAAGCACTAATCGAGAACCATTCGTTGGCCACTTTGCATGCTTTGTCTAGCCAATTGAAGGGCGCTCAAACTTCGATAAATGTCTTCCAGGTCAGCCGTTTTCCGCACCAAGCTAGTCACCGCGCGATGAAATTGGCTGAACAATTGCTGCCCCACCGACAACTCAGTCTCGAGAGATTCCTGATGCCTTCCGGCTTCGTCGAACCAAATCAAAGTGCTTGGTAAGTCAACGAATGCAAGCCCTTTTTCGCAGCAAACTTGGACCGCTGCGGGGGGACGAAAAGTGATCGCTTCACTCCAAGTAGCCGGCATATAGGCTCCGCAACTAATCTGAGCCAAAGTGGCAAACGGCGGTGAATCCACTTCGGATAAATCCAAACTTAATACTTGGTAATCGGACTCTCCGGTCGCGGACTCCGAACCCGGATGCCCGATCGCCTGCACCGCGCGGACATCGCGACCGACAATGAACCGGCACCAATCAATTAGTTCGACAAGTTCCCGGTCGGCCCGAGCGGTCAATGATCGTCCATTTCGTTTTCCATCCGAGTTTTCTCGCGGCAAGCGGCGATGGCAGAACAGAAGCTTCGGTTTTCCTAGCCGCGTCGCAATTAGCTCTTTCAAACGTAACGTCGCAGGGGCAAAACGCCTAGGAAACTCAGCCATGAAAGCAACGCCAGAATCGTTGACAGCTTGCTTCAACTCTGCCGCTTGCTGCGGATCGAAATCGACTTCGCCCCCACAGTAAATTGCTTTTCCATACTCACACGCGGCCATCAGCGGGGCAACACCGTACCAGTCGCCTTCGAGCATCATGATTGCATCGATGTCTTCGCGAGCGATCATCGAGCGGAACCCATCACAGGTCTGGGTTCCAAAGTCTCGTGCTACACCGTCGGCCAGCGCCATCACAGAACTGTAGACACCGCGGAGCTCAAAACGTTCTTGAAGCATTCTCAACGCTGGATGATGTCGTTGCTGCCAATCTCGGGAGATTCCTACCAAACCGATTCGAAGTCGCATTTTGTTGAAAGTGCCTCGCTAAGTGCCGCAAAACAGGGGTGCAATAGCCTCGTTTTGCGAGTTTTCGGTCCGTTTTTTACGGATTTCAAAAGTTTTCCAAGCAGCAGTGTACACCCAAACCGGTGCCTATTTCCAGCTCGAACAATGCTAGCGTCGCTTATCTAACCCGAAAAAAGGGAACGACTTAGGGAAAATTGGGTGCAAATCCGTGGCGGTCCGCCATGCTAGCATCACCAAATCCTTCGGGGCCTCCCGATATCTTAGTCCAGTCTGGCTGGTTGCGACCATGAAACGTCGGCTTATACTGCTGCCCAATTGGTCGTTAGACGCGACGCAATCGGAATACTTTTGCTAGTTCCCCCCTGCTCCTAGCTTTTACTCATCATGAATTTGGGAACTGCGTCTAACACGTGACACCCGTTGGTGTGCTGGCTAGTTGAAGCAATTCGACCAGACACCGAAGTAGATTGTGCGTGACGTGGTTTTCGGTAGCCATGAGTTGGCTGCGGTAGCACCCCGCCACGTAAGAAATGCAACTTGGCGATGGAGGTTGGAATACTCCTGATTTGTCTAGCAGAGCGAGAGCCACAATGAAATGCCATGGCGCGCGTGCTGACTCAGCGACAAGTTGTCCCGAAGCTTCTGGGTCTGCTCGTGGAGCGGTTTCAAAGCTGATGGGTGTCCCGCTGTATTGTCTTTTCAAGAAGGATGACAAGTATGGTTCATGTGGCACTAGCTTTTATTCTGGCCATTACTGGCACAGGTAAAGAAAGTTCTCTTAACTACGAAGATGCGTTTGCCAAAGCGGAGAAGGAAAAAAAACCGCTTCTGATTCTTGTGGGAGCACGTTGGTGTGCCTCCTGCCAAGTCATGAAGCGAGATACTATAGAGCCTATGAAGGAATCAGGGGATCTAAAGGACATTGTCGTCGTGCTCATCGACAAAGATGAGCGACCCGAGCTAGCAGAGCAATTAATGCGAGGCGAAACTCTCCCTCAAGTAGTTGTTTTCAGTCAGGATTCAGGTAATTGGAAACGATTTAGCCTCACAGGCATGCAGAGCAAATCACGAATTGGTGAACTGCTGCAACGTGCTTCTGCCAAATAACAGGTTCCCGCAAGAAACCTGACCCGGCAGAACACTGCTCGTTGCATTGTTCATGCCAAGAATAGCAAAGCGGACAACTCTTCAGCACAGTTCTCCGCTTTTTTTCGTTTTGGGCAAACGGACAATGAAAAAGTACCAGCGAACCCACTAGTATTGATATCAATGGCTGTAGTGACATTAACCAAGCAAGCCTTTCAAAAGCTAAACCAAGCGCTCGAGCGTCAGGCCGGCATCGAAAAGTGGTCGGTAATCATCCGTCCGCAGCTATCGGGCTGAGCGCCGTAATCAGCTGGACCTTCGAGATACAGTTGCCTTAGCAGTCTGCCTCCAACCGCCCCGCAGTCCGGACATCGTCCGCGCCCATTCTGCCCAGATTATGGGTTCGCTGGTATTTTTTTATTGCCAGCGTTTGCCTTGAGACGTAGTGAGAGCCCGTAACCAATTTCTTGTACTCTCGCTACAATGGTGCTCGAGTGCAATTCCAGCTTAATCTGACCACAATTTGAACTCGATACGATGACATTGTTCGAATCATTTCCTCATATCGTTCGCGAGAATGAACCGCTCGCGCAATATAGTTGGCTGCGAATTGGCGGGAATGCCCGTTACTTCGCCGAACCTACAACCACCCAAGAACTTAGCAGACTGGTCAAAGCGGCGAGCAATGCTGGACTGACCGTTCGTATTTTGGGCGGCGGCTCAAACCTACTGATACGCGAAAGTGGCGTCGATGCTTTAGTCATCAGTTTGTCGGCCCCAGATTTTTCTCAGATAGAAATCAAAGGCACTTCGGTCAAAGCCGGTGCGGGTGCAAAACTCGGTCACCTAGTATCAAGGACCGTGGGTGCGGGTTTAGCGGGCCTCGAGCACTTAGTTGGCATCCCTGGAACCGTAGGCGGCGCCGTGATCGGCAATGCAGGAGTGATCCATGATGATCTTGGAAGCAGCGTGGTTGCAGCAACCATACTCAATCGCGACGGAAGCATCGCTCAGCGCGAAGCAAGTGGTTTACAGTTCGCATTTCGGCGCAGTAATCTGGATGATGCGATAGTTCTTTCGATTGATCTACAGTTAGAAACCGGCGCCGAAAGCGATCTGACACGGCGTATGCAGGCTAGCTGGATTATCAAGCGAGCGAACCAACCTTCTACTGATTTGCGAACCGTGCTAGCCTTCGTCGAACCCGATGGAGTGAGTTTAGGCGAGTTGTTCGAAACAGCCGGCGTTCGTGGCGCTTCCGACGGCGAGGCTACACTAAGCGCTCAATACCCGGGCTACATCATTGCCTCCGGCGCGATCACAAGCGATCAAGTGCTAGCATTGATTGCACAAGTTCGTCGAGCCGTAGAATTGAAAACAGGAGTCGCGTTGCAGTCGCAGCTACGAATCTGGTAGAAGGGGATACGATAGTGAGTCACCTAGATCCTTGTGACAACTTGTTTTAGGAGTTTCCAAGGTTGGCTGCAGCAAAAGACAAGGAAGTTAAGCCAAGCGGGCTCCACATGCTCGTTCAGTGGATGCGTTACATCCCCGGCGGCGCTTTGCTGTTTGCGATCACGCCATTGCTGATTCTGGGCTACTTTGCATGGAAAAACTGGGGCGCTGAACATCTCGATGTAGCCCTTTATGCCGTCCGAATCGAAAACCTCGTAACTACGCCGCAGCCCACTTGGATCCGCAATTCTAAAGTTCGCGAAGAAGTTTTTAAAAATAGCGGGCTGGGGCAACTCTCCGTGCTCGACCCTCAAGCCAGCGCGACCATTGCACATGCTTTTCAATCGCACAGCTGGGTCCAGCGGGCCTCGCGAGTTCAAAAACTACCGGGTGGCAATGTCACAGTAGACATTGTGTATCGTCGACCTATTGCAATGGTCTACTTCGACGGACAATCAAACCCAAGCTCCACAAAAGTTGAAAAAGGGTTTTTCCCAGTCGACGAAGAAGGCGTTGTGCTTCCACTTGCGGATTTCGATGAAAGCCAAGTCAGAAGTTATTTCGTTGTCATAGCCGAAGGCGCGACGCCACCCAGCGACGTCGGAATGACTTACGCGGATACCCGCATCAAGCAGGCCCTCTTGCTTTGCCGTCTACTCGATTCTGCCCGCGTCGAGCTGCGACTTGAAGGAATTATGGTGGAACGTGACAATCGAATGGGCGGTCCTAATCCCTGGGGTACGGTACCGGCGCGACCGTACTAAGACGTTGTTTTACCTTATTATACTTCCCTCTCATCAATGCACGAGCTGCCGCAAACTCTTGGAGCGACCTTACTTCAAAACCGTATTGGCCGTCCTCTAAAGGCACGATAAAGACCAAACGAAGAAGGGCGACCTCGATGATGCTTTTTTTAATGCTTTCAAGCTTTGCTCCTTCATATCCTTCCTCTGAAAGATGAGCCTCAATCATCTTCTCAAGC
>JANNNN010000052.1:0-5046 GCA_031398555.1 Planctomycetia bacterium
TCCATCAGATTCGAGAACGGAGACGGCTGACTTATGTGCAATACGCAGGCGTCCGCAGAAGCTGCCCGAACAATTGACCGGTTTTTCGGAGCGCGGGCGTCCTCGCCCGCACGGGACTAGGTATGTTGCAAGTGGGTTTGACGTTCTCGCTTTGCCGTAAGTAAACGAATTCGTTTGAGTATGCGAGTCAACTCGCGGGTTCAGCGAGCGCTCCGAAAAACCGGCCAACCATTTTCGCGGTTTAGACTTTGCGAAGTAGGGCTTTAGCTTTAAGAGGTTTACAATGGGAACTGCGACAACTGAGTCGCGACCGTAGCGAGATTTGATTCGCAATCAGCAGATAGATTTACGAGCAATCCCGAGAATTTCGCAACCCTTGTAGGACTACTATGGCAAATGTCTTCATGTCGTTTTCCAGCCGTGATCGTGAACTCGTCGAGCGAATGGTTGTAGAGCTCGAACAGGATCTTCACACGTGCTGGTACTTTTCGCGTGACACAATGGCAGGTCCGGATTATCTGACGCAGGTCGCCAAAGGAATTCAGAGTTGCGATGTATTTGTTGTGTTGGTCACTGAATTCTCGCTGCAATCACATCAAGTTAGCCGCGAGATCGAGATGGCACACAGTTTGCGCAAGCCGATGTTACCAATACTGGTGTCTCTGACGAACGATTCGCTCCTCGAACATCGGCCCGGTTGGTTCGCGGCCTTTGGTGCGACAGCTCATCTGCAATGGCCCGATCTTGGATGGCATGCAATCTTTTCAAAACTGCGACAAGCTGTCCCGAAATTGGTTAAGGTAGTTGAAACGAGTCCAGTTATAAAACCTCCACCACCACGTGAGCCGTCGAAGTTTCGCAAATCCTGGGCGTCTGACGCTCAGCTGATGGATATTGCGCAATTGGACGAAGTCATTTATCAGACATCCGAAATCGAAGCGTTTCTAGAATCCGATGGCCAGTTCTTTGTTTCGGCCAATAAAGGCTTCGGCAAGACGCTCGTATTGACCTGCAAACGCTCGAGGTTGATGGCGGAGTACGCGCGCAAAAACGATGGCAACGCTAAACGATCTGACGTTATGTTTATTCCCGAAGGCCGACCGTTCCTTGATTTTATTGGGAACGAACTCTCGTCGCTGAGCGGGAACCATCACAGGTTCCTGGCGGAACTCCGAAACTGCAAACGTCTATGGTCGTTTGCACTCAGGATGTCGGTCCTTACGCACGTACCTACACAACTCGCAAAGCTCGACCGAAATTCCTTTCGAAGTGCTGCCGAAGCTTCGCTAGACGATCTGTTTGGACTTCAATCGCCGCCAACGGCAGTCTTCCGAGCCATAATGTCGCTTCCAGTCAAAGCGATCAACCGCATGCTTGACGAATACGATACGAAACTCGAACTCGCCTTTCGCGGTATTCATCAAGGAGTGTTTGTCTTTATCGATCGGTTGGACCAAGGCATTTCGTCGTTGGCTAGGGATGCCTGGATTCATGTTCAAGCCGGTTTGATCGAGGCGGCCTGGAACGTGATGAGCATCAACAATCACGTCAAAGTCTTCGCCTCTTTGCGGGAGGAAGCCTACGCCAACTACGAGTCCGATTCGAAAGGCAATCTGTTTTCTGCAACGCTAACCTTGCGCTACAGCCAATCCGAGTTGAGTGCCATCATCGAGCGGCTTTCGGTACTCTACGAGCACCGAGGCTTCTCCGATTTCATCGCGATGAAGACGATACATAACCTCGTTTGTGGCGCTACCGAGGACAGTTTCCAGTACTTGCTGCGACATACAGTGGGTCGGCCTCGCGATCTCGTGATTATCTGCTCTGAGCTATCGCGATACCGTTTGGAGTTAAACGAAACGAAATTTCGCGATATTGTTAATGACGTGGGTGCCAACACAATCATCAAAAACGTATTTGCTGAAATGGCAACTTTCCTGGACTGCCTAAAACGATCGGCGGAGCGCGAGCGGTCCTTTCAACTGCTACCAGCCAACATTCTGACGCGATCCGAAGTAGAGGATATTTGTTGCCAGTTTAATGGAATACCCAAATCGCATACCGCAACTGAGGGTTTTTCGAGAGACCTGCTGCATCATCCTTTCTGCGAGCTTTACGCTTGCGGGCTGATCGGCATCGCTCGCGAGAATGACTCACTCAGTGGCCTGCAGCAGTTTAAGCAACCGTACGACGTCACGACCCCCTGCGGCGCTTCACTACCCCAAGCCGATTACTATCTGGTTCATCCTTGCCTTCATTCGTTGATCTACAAGAAACGCTACGGTGAAGGGTACGATGCCTTTAGGTACGTAGTCGTCGGTCACGGCTACCGCTGGCCGAGCGGGCTGCGCGAAGTGCTTCAGCTGCAGCGCGAACTCTTTTGCTTGGCTGACTTGGACATTCAAGAGGCAGGTTTCAACTGGCTGGATACAGTTCTTTGCTCCGAAAGCCTTCCTGAGAACGTTCTGAATACGCAGCCACGGCAGGCACCCGAGGAATTGTTGAAACGTCTTTCGGAGAATGACTATACCGAAGCTTGGTTGGCGCTAGATAATTTTTGTCAGTCTCGGAAATGCTCGGGGTGCTAATTAATTCACTGTCCAAGTGTGCGCATTTGATTTCGAAGTTTCGAAGGACAACATGGAACGGGAGAACGAGGCTCCGCCGAGCAAGTCTACAACAACCCCTGCAACTTCACTGTACCTGCAGTCTTTCGTTGGCTGCACTAAACAACTCGCGGCCGCGAGGTCACGCTCGCAAGTACAATCACGTCTAATTGTTTCGTCAAGACGCGCTCGGCATAACCTCGATCTCCCATCTTCAATGCCATCGAGCGGTATTGGCTGATGAAGCCTCGACCGCCAATGGCACTTGAAATCGTCAAATAGTATGAGCTTACAAGATTGAATGTTGACGCTCTACTACCCAAGTTCAGGTTCTCACAGATTTGGAGGGCCCCGTGGAAAAATCTCCTAACTCGCGAAGGCAAAGTTAGCCAACTTTTGACATAATCACTTGCCCTTCCTCGCAGCAATGCGTAAATTAAACAATAACTTGAATCGCATGGTATTGCGATTCAATGCAGAACAAGCATTTCAAACTTTCGCACTGGCCGCTCAAAAACAGACTGACTGACGGCTTCGCGAATTTTTATGCTCCAAAACTAGAAAGGAAAACCATGCCAACTTCCATCCCGACCATTACGTCGCAGCTTGATTCACTTGAGCTGAAATATGAAGTGCATGAACGAGGGTTTATTCAGTTGTCGTTTGGAACGCATACCTATCTTAATAAGAACGGTGACAAGGGTTTATTGATCGTTATTGAGCTTGAGGAAGACGGTGAGTTCGTTAAGTTCTTCGCACCGCTGGCGTTCAATTACAAAGAAGGACCTCATAAAGCAGCCGTTTTCGAAACGTGCATGACCATCTCCTTGATGACGAAGGGCGTTCAGTTCGAATACGATCAGAATGATGGCGAAATTCGTTTGATGATCGAGTTTCCGATAGTAGATAATGATTTGACGATCAAGCAAACCAACCGCTGCATCAGTTTGTTGATGTTAGTCGCAGATAGTTACTACGAGGTACTTCAAAGAGCGATGAAAGATGGTCAAATTATCGATCGCACTAAAGAGGCTCGCGCCCAAGCGATCGCCCAACTCGAAGCGCAGTTGGCAAGGCTGTATGCTAGGCTGGAGATGGAATTCGGTGCCGAAAACGTATTTACGGATGTCGATTCAGTGCCGGTGGGCTCTCTTTCTTGCCTTCTTTGGGAGTGTTTGGGCAATTTTCATGGCCAGTACTGCACTGGGTCTTAAGAACACTGAGGGTGCGGCGTCTCCGGTGCTCACTATTGCAATATCCATCGCAATGTACAGCATTACTCCCCTGTGCCATAGCTTGATCGCGATTGCTGGCTCCGTCTCGGCACTCCAAAGGCGACGAAATCGACTTGCCGTTTTTGGAGCTCTCGCGTTAATGATTCCCTGCATCAGTCCATTATTCGGTATCGGATTTCCACTGGGTGTTTGGGCTTTAAAGTTCTTTAGGAGGATCCGATTTGACGCTTTTAGAGTCAGCCGTCAATACCTGCGAACAAGGCTGACGGTTCAGAAATCCAATACCAGCTATAGGTATTAATACGCAAACTGTGATTGCTGCCATCGCGGGATTCTGATAATCGAAATGGTGAAGAACTATTTCTGCGACGCAATAGTCGCCCAAGAATAATGCAAGTGTGAGCTGCGAGGAAATTGCTGTGAATTTCGATAGAAGTGCATGGATTGTGCTCATTGCCGTTTGTGGCTGCTTTGCGGCCTGTGATCGTACGGAGGAATTGGTCCACACGACTGGCGACGGGAAGAGCGGTACTCGGTTAGCGGGCACTGGGATAACAGCCCGGCAAGTGATCGATGATTGCCGGCAAGCTTATCAAAAACTCTCAAGCTACGAAGATGAAGGCTACGTGCGGCTGGCATACCGCATGAAAGGTGAATTGCTCGAAGATCGCGCGCCCTTGTCGGTTGCGTTTCAGCGTCCGGGAATGCTAGGTATCCGAGCGTACAGTGTCGAAGCTGGGCCCCAGGATGGTCGTTGGCGTTTGCAGCTCCGCGATTCTGGCAAGTCGGCTGTGGCAGGGCAAGTGATTAGTCGCGCCGTGCCTGCGAAGGCTGACTTTGCGTGGCTGTTGAGTGATCCTGCAATCTCCGAGGAGTTGGCGGCAGGCTTGGCTGGATTTCCACCGCAACTCGATATGCTGCTCGGTCCGAATCCGATGCGGGGCTTGGTTGACGACTCTGCATTGTTGAAACTTGAAACACCGGAGACCGTTGGAGGCGAGTTGTGTCATGTCGTCCAAGTCACGCGTGGTCCGGCCCTCTACCGATTGTGGATTAATCAAACGACGATGTTGCTACGTCGATTGCAAATGCCCAGTGCCCATCTATCGCCGGAAATGCTCGCGGATTCGAATATCACGAATACTCAGCTAACCATTGAATTGCCCGGCGTAAAGTCGAATGAAACGATCGATTGGAATCGGTTT